>NZ_JAQDKY010000044.1:23241-29802 GCF_027662325.1 Blautia faecis
ACGGGCTGCAATTATTTTTTGCAGCGTCTTTTTTACTGCCGTATACTTTTTTTCCGGAACTGGAAGTTCCCGTCCTCCTGTTACAGTCATTTTAAATCTGCGGATAGAATGGACATGTGCCGGGTTTACCATGTAACTCTCGTGGCACTTCAGAAACAGGTTCCCATAACGTTTTTCCAGAGTTTTCAGGCTTTCTGTAGACTCAAACTCCTGATCCAGAGTATGGATCACCGTATGATTGCCGAGACTTTCCACATAGATCACACGGGACCAGTTCAGATAAAGAATGGACTTATCAATTCCTTTCACGTAAATCCGCTCTGATCTGGTCTCTCCTGTAAGGACAAACTTACGATAATTCTCATCATAATGTACCGGATAAATACCATCCCTCTCATCATACTGAATTGCATTTGAAATAAAGATCACACGTATCTTCGGCACACCTTTTTGCTCCACCCAGGTAAACTGCATACGCTGATTTACCCGGCTTGCACTGTTGTCCGGCCAGATCGTATCTACCAGCATAAAAGTCATGATCTCTGCCACCGTACTGCTTGTAGTGGCAAGCGGCAGCACCGTCAGATTATTCAAAGAAAACTTCAGTTCGTGTTTCTCAGCGTGAAAAGCATCTACCAGATTTTTTCTTCCGCGGATCACCTGCTTGTCTGCAGGTCCTATCCAAAGAACATCCTCATGACAAGAGTTCAAAAAAGGCTCTATCTCATTGTTATAATATAAATTCAAAAGCTCTGCTGTCCGGTCTCCAATTTTCTGTATGTTCATCTTCTGTCGCTCCTATTTATGCTGGTAATAAAAAACTGCCACCTGTGTACGGTCACGCAGCTGCAGTTTTTCCAGAATCATGCTCAGATAATTCCGCACGGTTCCTTCACTCAGGAAAAGCTCTGCCGCAATCTCCTTATTGCTGTATCCATTTGCGATGAGCTCTATCATCTCAAATTCTCTCTCATTAATGTCATATTTTCCATAATCAAACTTCTTTTCTCCCTGTAAAAGGTCTGGAATCCTGGAAACTATTTCTGTCCCAAATACTGTCTGCCCACAGTAAACCGCCCGAAGTGCAGGCAGAATACTGCCATAATCCTGTTTCAGAAGATATCCCTTTGCACCAAGTCGCAAGGCTTTTACTATATATTCGTCATCGGAAAAAGTGGTAAGAAGCAGAATATTTGCCTTTGGATGCCTGGACAAAATACTCCGGGATGCTTCCAGACCGTCCATTTTCTCCATTCGAATATCCATAAGAAGCACATCCGGCTCATACCTTTCATAAAGCTCACAGGCCTCTTTTCCGTCTGCTCCAGTCGCTAACACTTCCACATCCTCATTCACTTCCAGAATGGTTTTCAAAGCACCCGCCACCAGGCAGTCATCGTCTACAATTATTATTTTCATTTCTTACTCCTGCTTTTCTTTCATTTCCGGAACACATTCAAAAAATATTTTTCATAATCTGTATGCCCGCTTTACTGTATCTTTATCGGAATCCACCTCAACCACATTTGGGTATTGTAATAAAAATCCGGAATCCCTTATCCGTAAAAATCTGCAAGGTTCCACCCAGGGCATTTACCCTTTCTTTCATATTTGCAATTCCAATACCGGATTTTTCCGGATCATAAAAAGCATCTGTCCCATTATCCTCTATACAAAGCTGGTACAGTCCCGGATGCTCCCGAAGGATCAGCTGCACCTTCGTGGCGTTGCTGTGCTTCATAATATTTGCGAAGGCCTCTTTGGTAATACTGATAAAACAATATTTCACTTCCCTTGGAACCTCTCTTGTCATATCATAAACCATCTGCACCGGGCAAAATGTAAACTCACGAACCAGGCTCTTTTCCACTTCTTCTAAATTTACTGCTTCGTCGTGAAGGTCATGGACACTATTTCTGATGCTGTTCATGGCATGGTTCAGGGAATCCTCCAGATTTTTTAGCATGGCGGTCATCCCGGGATCTTTATTTATGGTCTTTGCAGCCCCTACCATAAGGATTGAACGTGAAAGTACATGTCCCACATTATCGTGGATTTCCCTGGCAATCCGGTTTCGTTCCTTTAAGGTAGCATTATAGATCTCATAATCCTGTTTTTCCTGCAAAGCTTTATTTTTCTGGGACAAAAGCAGGCTTCGCTCCTTGGAATCATCCTGGGTCCTTCGCAGCTCCTCTTCCAGAATCTGACTCTTTGCGGTATTTCTCTCCATAAAAAACGCCAGTAAAAATCCAAATACACCGGTCATTGCAAAAAGGCCCATGTTTTCCCTGCTTTCAGGTATTTTCCAGAGAAAAAACAGCACTGCTACTGCTGCCAGCCCCCTCATTTTTTCATGAAAAAGCAGATAAAAAAGACATGGATAAAAGATAAAGATCTCTGGAACAGCCAGTCCCAGAAATCCGAACAAAATGCAAAGGATTAGCTGCAATGCCTTCTTTCTCACCGCATATCCACAACAGATCACACTTACACAGCTCAAAAAAGCGATCAGAAAACCCGCCCCTGGCGGCAGAAAAAAAAGTGACAGAAAGCTATAAAATACCAGCAATCCACAGTCCAAAAAGTACCCCACTCTGCCACCTTCTTTCTCATTTTTCTCCAAATACTGCTGTTCACTCCGTAACCGGTAATTATCAAATATTTAACCTGTTTTTTTACAAATATATCTTACAGACATTTCTCTCATTATAGTATAACTGACCTTGCGCTGTAAAGAAGGTTCTGCGCTTTATGACATTACGGTTTACTAGTACATCGAATATTAAGTTTTGATGTATTAGTAATGTTCCGCGAAGTGTTTTTGTGAATGAAGCAAACTGTAATTTTATGACATTTGTCATGTGAAGGCCGTGACATCTGGCACTTGGCGATTTTCCCTTATTCCTTTATACTAAAGTGTGTTTGAAAAAGCATTCCTGCAATCTGCATGCTCCACTTTGCGGTATATTTCGCCCGAATTCAGTTGCCGTAGCCCGCTACGGCGCTCTCATCCGGGCAAAATCTCTCACAAATTGTGACGTACATCTTGCCGAAATCCTTTTTCAAACACGCTCTAAACTTATGATACAGCTACTATACGGGGAAAACCCGAAGGAGGAAAATCGTGTCCACAAACATTGTTCAAATAGAAAATCTGGTAAAAAGATATGGGGACCTGGTGGCACTTGACCACCTAAATCTGAGTATTTCGGAAGGAGAGGTTTTTGGTCTTCTTGGTCCCAACGGCTCCGGAAAGACTACAGCTATCAATTGTATGCTTTCTCTTCTTAAATACAACAAAGGCAGCATTCATATTTTCGGAGAAGAAATGCGTCCTGACAATTACAAAGTAAAACAGCAGATTGGAATCGTGCTGCAGAATGTGGCTGTTTTTGACGAACTGACTGTCTATGAAAACATTGATTATTTCTGTGGGCTTTATGTCCCGGATAAGAGGAAAAGAAAAGAACTGGTGGAAGAAGCCATTACCTTTACCGATCTTAACGATTACCGGAAAATGCGTCCAAAGAAGCTCTCAGGCGGTCTTCTCCGCCGACTGAATATTGCCTGCGGAATTGCTCATAAGCCTCGTCTGATCATTATGGATGAGCCAACGGTAGCCGTTGATCCCCAGAGCCGGAACAAAATCCTGGAAGGCATTCAGAAGCTGAATGAACAGGGTTCCACCATCATTTACACTTCCCATTATATGGAAGAAGTGGAGCAGATCTGTACACGGATCGCAATTATGGATCACGGTCATGTAATTGCCTCCGGCACCAAAGAGGAGCTGAAAAAAATGATCAAAACCGGCGAGACCATTACTATTGAGGCCATTCCTCTTACCTCGGAGAATCTGGCTGACATCCGGGCTCTTCCACACGTATTTGACCTGCATTACGAGGAACAGATTCTCACTGTACGGTGCACAGGTGCCCGTCACAACCTGATCCGGCTTCTCAATTACCTGCAGAGCCAGGATATTTCCTTTGGTCAGGTTTCCTCTGAGCTGCCTACTTTAAATGACGTATTTCTGGAAATCACAGGGAAACAGCTGCGAGATTAAGGAGGACTACCATGCTGCATTTGATCAAATATAACCTTCTGGTAAAGCTGAAAAACTTTGCAACCACTTTCTGGCCTCTTATTTTTCCAATTCTTCTTGGAACTATGTTCTATTTTGCTTTTGGAAATATTGATGATGCTGATTTCGAGACTGTACAGGTTGGAATTGTAAAAGAGGACGGCGCTGACACATTGTTTCTTATGTTTCTGGATCAAATTGAAAACAACGGAAATCATCTGATTGCTGCTCAGGAATTATCTGAATCCGCTGCACTTACCAAACTGGAAAATGAAGAAATTTCCGGTATTTATCAGGTGGGAAGCTCCCCTTCCCTTACAGTGGCTTCCAACGGAATCCCCCAGAGCATCCTTCAGTCCATTTTGTCCGGCTACGAAACCGGAAAAAGTACCATCCGCAATATAGTCCGCACACATCCATCCGGTCTGTGGGACGGAATCCAGCAGATGCTAAATCAACAGGAAACACTTACTGAAGTTTCACTTGGCGGACAGACTATTAACGGAAGTGCACAGTTTTTCTATGCATTGATTGCAATGACCTGCCTCTATGGCTGTTTTATCGGATTTGGCTCTGCCATAACTCTTCAGGCCAATCTTACAGCACTTGCCGCACGACGCTGCGTCACTCCAACGCATAAACTGAAGCTGATTCTTTCAGAACAGATTGCTTCTTTTTTGCTTGGCTATTTCGATGTGATCGTGTTACTGATCTATCTTCGCTATATTTTAAAGCTGGATTTTCAGGGAAAAATCGGGCCCATGCTGCTTATTTCTTTTTTCGGATCCCTGATCGGGGTTTCTATTGGAATTTTTGTAGGTAGTCTTGGAAAAATGAAAGAAGGGGGAAAGATTGGTATTATTCTTGGTTTTTCCATGGTCTGCAGCTTTTTATCAGGACTTATGAACAATACCATGAAGGATCTGGTAGAAAAAAATATGCCTGTTATTAACCGGATCAACCCGGCAGCACTTATTTCTGATGCTTTTTACTGCATCAATGTATATGACGATATGAGTCGCTATTACCGCAACCTGTTCACTCTTGCAGTGATGAGCGTAATATTAATGACTGCTTCGTTTTTACTGATCCGGAGGGAAAGCTATGATAGTATTTAACTGTTATATGAAAATTTTAAGACAAAATATGAAGCTGGTCATTATATACCTGGGTATTTTCTTTTCCGTAGCTCTGGTCATGCAGATGGCCGCTGGAAAAAGTGAAGACAGCCTTTATGCAAATACCAGCATTGATATTGGAGTGGTAAAGGAAGATCAAAGCGTTCTGGCTCAGGGATTTGTGGATTATCTTAACACGATTCACAATGTAATTCCTATGAAAAATAATCCAGAAGTTCTTCAGGAAAATCTCTTTTACCGTAATGTGGAATATATTGTGCAAATTCCAGCTGACTTTTACGAGGCTTGCATTCAAGGAAGTCAGCCACTGAAGGTCACCAAGGTTCCAGGATCCTACAGCTCCTATTATGTTGACCAGCAGATCAGCAGTTATATCAGTACCATCCGGACTTATATTGCTGCCGGTTTTTCCCAGGAGGAAGCCGTTCAGGCAGTAAAAACCGAAGTTCATAAACCGGTCACCAAGATTTCCTCTGATTCTGCAAGCAGTGATCTGGTTCCTTACACTTATTATTTTCGTTATATTCCTTATCTTTTTCTGGGAGCTCTTTGCTATACCATGGGATATATTCTTATGGCTTTCAAAAAGGGAGATATTCAGAAACGGATGGAAGCTTCCGCTATTTCAGTGAGACGTCAGTCCCTGGAAGGATTGCTGGCAATGGGGGTAATTGGTGCTTTCTTGTGGCTTCTTGGTATCCTGGGGGTAGTGCTGATGTATGGAAATACCTTTTGGGATTCTGAACTTCGTGGCTATTATATTGCAAATACATTGCTTATGTTAGTAGTTTCACTGTCACTCTCTTACCTGATTGGAATGTTTATTCCAAACAGCAATATTTTAAGCGGCGTAGCCAATATTGTTTCTCTTTCCATGTGCTTCCTCTGTGGCGTCTTCGTCCCTATGGATGTGATGGACAAATCGGTTCTGAAAGTCGCCCAGTTTCTGCCAGTATACTGGTATGAACAGGTAAATGAAATTCTAAGCCGGCATCATTCCCTGACACCGGAGCTTCTTGGAAAGGTGCAGATCAGTATGGGAATTGAGGTGTTGTTTGCCGCCACGTTTGTGTGTCTGATTCTGGTAGTTTCAAGGTATCGAAAAGAGGGGTAATGCCCCTCTTTTCTGCACATGATTCTACTATTTTAGCAATAAATCAATAGAAATGAATTAAAAACAAATCAAACAGGTCATATCTTTTTAGAAACTAGGAATCATTCCTAGTTGACATCATAGGTGACATCGTTAGAAAATCCCACAAAATGAAAAACGCCGGAAACCCAGTAAAATCAAGGCTTCCGACGCTTAAGAAAACAGGGGATGAGAGAATCGAACTC
>NZ_JAQDKY010000045.1:0-27649 GCF_027662325.1 Blautia faecis
ACCTAATTGGGGATAAAACAGCTTATGGCAGGCGGAGGTATCGCTCTGGTTGGTGCAACGCTGATCCCGCTGCTTTCCGGCCTGTTCGGTTAAGGGCTGACTTATGGGCAGTCTGTTTGAATGGATAACAGACTGGATTAAAGAGGGCCTGATCGATGCGATCACCGGACAGTACACCAGTATTTTCAACTCCGTCAACAACCAGGTTGCGGATGTGGCAAATCAGGTAGGACAGACCCCGCAGGGCTGGAATGGCGGCGTGTTTTCCATGATCCAGAATCTTTCGGAAACCGTCGTCATTCCCATTGCGGGCATGATCCTTACCTTTGTTCTGGTGTATGAACTGATCCAGATGATTCTCGAAAAGAACAACATGCACGAATTCGATACATTCAACATCTTCAAGTGGATTTTCAAGACTTTTGTTGCCACTTACCTGCTCACCAACTGTTTTACGATTGTGATGGCGGTCTTTGATGTGGCCCAAAATGTGGTGTCGCAAAGTGCCGGTGTCATAAACGGGAACCTGGATGTGCAGGCGGCATTGTCTGACCTGGAAACCCAGCTTGAAGCAATGGGAATGTGGGAACTGATTGGATTGTGGCTGGAAACCAACATCATCAATCTGTGTATGTGGGTACTGTCCATCGTGATCTTTGTCATTGTATATGGCCGTATGATCGAGATTTATTTAACCGTGAGCCTTGCACCGATCCCGTTTTCCACAATGGCAAACCGGGAATGGGGACAAATGGGAACCGGGTATCTGCGTTCCCTTTTTGCCCTGGGTTTTCAGGGTTTTTTGATCCTGATCTGTGTTGCCATTTATGCAGTGCTGGTCCAGTCTATCCCATCGTCCGGCGACGTGCACGGCGCGATCTGGGGAACGGCGGGTTATACGGTACTGCTGGCTTTTGCCCTGTTTAAGACAGGTTCGTTATCCAAATCCATATTTAATGCAAGATAGCATGAACAAAACCAATTCTAAAAAGGAGGATTTTATATATGAGTAAAACCAATACAGAAAAAATGGCGCCGGAAACACAGACGCCGGAAATGGCAAACGGCATGAAGCTGGATGTCCGCGTGCGTCCGATTGCTCCAATGGGAAACCTGCTGGCGTTTGCCAATGTTACGATTGGCGGATGCTTTAAGATTGACGGTTTCCGTATCTGTTCCAGTGAAAAGGGGCTGTATGTCAATATGCCCGCAACCCAGGATAAGGGCGGCAACTGGAAAGATGTCTGCTGGCCGGTTACGGCAGAGTTCCGCAAGCAGCTCAACGATGCTCTCATTGATGGGTACGGCCAGGCTATTGAAAATTTGCAGGCGACTCTTGAAGCGACAAAGGGAGCTGCGGAAAAACCTTCCCTGACCGGTACATTGAAGGAAAATGCCGGTAAGGTCAAAGAACAGCCGACTAAACCTGCCCCATCTAAGAATGAGCAGGCTCGCTAATGCCGGAAACGAAACAGTACGGCATTATCTATGCCGATCCGCCCTGGCATTATGACAGGAAACATGGAAGCGGCGTTGCGGAAAACCATTACCCCACAATGAGCATTGAAGAAATCTGTGCCCTGCCGGTATCGGAACTTGCCGCAAAAGACAGCGCCCTCTTTCTGTGGGCAACCTTTCCGCAGCTTAATGAAGCCTTCCGGGTGATCGACGCCTGGGGGTTCAAATATAAAACGCTAGCTTTTCTATGGCTCAAACAGAACCGGAAAGCGGATAGCTGGTTTTATGGCATGGGCTTTTGGACCCGCTCAAACGCGGAGGTCTGCCTGCTGGCAACCAGAGGCCGTCCGAAACGCCAGTGTGCGGGAATCCATCAGTTTGTGATCTCCCATATTGAGCAGCACAGCAAGAAACCGGACGAGGTGCGGGATAAGATCGTAAAACTCATGGGCGATCAGCCCAGAGTGGAACTGTTTGCAAGACAAAAGACTCCCGGCTGGGATGTATGGGGCAATGAAGTGAACTGTACGCTGACTATGCCGGAGCGAAAGGGGTGATTTTGATAGAACAAGATGCAAAGCGGCTGCTTATGGAACGGCTGGACGAGTGTTTGAAGGTTCATGCGGATATGCTGGATGCACAGAACATCGGCAGCATTTACGAGTTGCAGGGATTTTCGGAACTCCACTATTATCTGAAGGTTGAGCATGTATTTACTCCGGCGGAAGTAGAGGCACTTCTTTCTTTTCAGGACCCGTTGGATGTAGCCCGATGGTGCTGGGAAGAAAATAACCATGAACACAGTTTCCCGATCTGCGATCTTCTCAAAGAAATTGATGCAGAGCAAAAATTTGAACATTTCACAAGCGAACCTTCCGCACAGGACAAATATACGCTCCTGATGAAACGGCTGGGACAGAATTACTTTGCTTACAGGGAAAGCCTTATGTCAAGAGATAAGGAATCCTTAATTGAAAAAGCTGCTGAAATTACAGCCATGCAGGAGGCGTATTCCTATCTGACAACAAAGTTTGAGTTCAGGGATGAAATGCTGGATGATGTGCTGGCGCTTGAGAATCCTTTGAAATACTTTGCAGACCGTTGGCTTATGCCGGTTTCAGATGTGTTCGACGTGGATATGGATATTCGGGAAAATATTGCCGGAATCCGAGACAGCCAGGAATACCTGTGTCAGAGAGAGCCGGCTGTTTCTGTCCTGGCACGGCTGCAAAATGCGGCTCAGGAAGTGCGGGAATGTCCGGCTGCGGAGAAACCGGTACGCGATTTCGGTGCACGGTAATGGGCCGGAAATTATATTACGATGGGAGGTGTATAGATGCCTTATGTACCTGTACCAAAGGATTTAACCAAAGTTAAGACTAAGCTGGCCTTCAATCTGACGAAGCGCCAGCTTATTTGTTTCAGCCTTGCCGGACTTGTCGGCCTTCCGGTGTATTTCTTTACCCGCGGGGCGATCGGCAATTCGGCGGCTGTACTTTTGATGATCGGGCTGATGATGCCCTTTTTCTTCTTCGCCATGTATGAGCGTGACGGGCAGCCGGCAGAAAAGATCTTGAAGAACCGGCTCCGTTATAAGCTCTGGCCGAAGGACCGTCCATACAGGACGGATAACCTGTATAAATCTATGTCAAAGAAGGAGGTTACAAAGATTGCCAAAAAACAAGCAGCAGGAAGCTCAGGAAAAGCGTCTGCAAAAAAATATCAGGCAGGCCAAAAAGACCAGAGCCGATGCAAAGCAGGGCAAAACTAAGTCTGCCCGTTCCAAGCCGTCTAAAAAAGGCGGCTTTTTTGCCGGGCTGAAAGCAGATGCCCCGCAGACGGTCCAGCAGAGCATCCCCTACCGTGAAATGTACCGGGATGGGATCTGCCGGCTGACTGATACCCTTTACACCAAAACGGTGCAGTTTTTTGATATTAACTATCAGCTTGCACAGGCAGATGATAAAGCACAGATCTTCGAGGGTTACTGCGATTTCTTAAATTACTTCGATGCCTCGATCCATGTGCAGCTTACCTTTATCAACCAGCGGGCCAATATGCAGGATTTTACCAGAAGCATTGACATCCCTCCCCGCGGCGACGAGTATGACGGAATCCGCAGGGAATACGGGGATATGTTAAAGAACCAGTTGCAGAAAGGAAATAACGGTCTCACCAAACGCAAATACATTACCTTTGGAATCGAGGCAGATGACCTGCGTACTGCGAAAATGCGTCTGGAACGCATTGAAACGGATGTGCTGGCAAATTTCAAGACCCTGGGAGTTCAGGCGAGATCCTTAAACGGACTGGAACGTCTGGAACTTCTTCACAGCCAGCTTCACCCGGACGGTCAGGAAAAGTTTCATTTCCAGTGGTCGGATCTGCCTAAGACTGGTCTTTCTACCAAAGACTTCATTTCCCCATCCGGGCTGTCTTTTTCAAAGGATGGAAAGACATTCCGGGTAGGCGACCATTCCGGTGCTGTCTCCTTTTTGCAGATTTTGGCGCCGGAGCTTACCGACCGGCTTTTAGCGGATCTTCTTGACTTAAACGACGCCGTGACCGTCAACCTGCATATCCAGTCTATCGACCAGGCGCAGGCGATCCGAAACATCAAGCGTAAAATGTCGGACCTGCAGAAAATGACCATTGAGGAACAAAAGAAAGCGGTCCGATCCGGGTATGACATGGACATCATTCCCACCGACCTTGCCACCTATGGAGAGGAAGCCAAAAATCTTTTGCAGGATTTACAGAGCCGCAATGAGCGCATGTTCCTTGTGACGGTACTGGTGGAAAATATCGCTGCCAAACGTCAGAAGCTGTTTAATGATATTTTTGCCGCTTCGGGTGTGGCACAGAAATACAACTGTGCCTTAAAACGGCTGGATTACCAACAGGAACAGGGGCTTATGTCCTCGCTTGCTCTTGGCACGAACCAGATTGAAATTGAGCGCGGGCTTACGACCAGCAGCACAGCGATCTTTGTACCGTTTACCACCTGTGAATTGTTCCAGGAGGGCGAGGCGTTGTATTACGGTCTGAACGCCCTTTCCAATAACCTGATCATGGCGAACAGAAAAACGCTGAAAAATCCCAATGGGCTGTTTCTCGGTACCCCAGGAAGCGGTAAATCTTTCTCTGCCAAGCGTGAGATCGTCAATGTGTTTCTTCTGACGGAGGACGACATCATTATCGCTGACCCGGAAAATGAGTATGGGCCGCTGGTACAGCAGTTCGGTTCCCAGGGGCAGGTCATTGATATTTCTCCTACTTCCACGAACTACATCAACCCGATGGACATCAATCTGGACTATTCCGATGATGAAA
Source organism: Blautia faecis (assembly GCF_027662325.1). NCBI lineage: Bacteria > Bacillati > Bacillota > Clostridia > Lachnospirales > Lachnospiraceae > Blautia > Blautia faecis. Next base: position 4,792 of record NZ_JAQDKY010000045.1, read on the forward strand.
ACCCAATTACTTTGAAAAGTGATTTTATCCTGTCGCTGTGCGACCTTATCATCGGCGGCAAAGAAGGGCTTTCCCCTATTGAAAGGACGATCATCGACCGTTGTACCAGACTGGTGTACCGGGAATACCTGCAGAACCCATGCCCGGAAAATATGCCGATCTTAGGCGATCTTTACGAGCTGCTTTTGAAACAGTCTGAACCGGAAGCACAGAATATCGCAACGGCACTGGAAATCTATGTCAATGGTTCCCTTAACGTGTTCAACCACCGTTCCAATATCCAGATGGATCAACACCGGGTACTGTGTTTCCAGCTTAAGTCACTGGGAAAAGCCTTAAAGGAAATCGGGCTTTTGATCATGCAGGATGCGGTGTGGAACCGTGTCACGGCCAATCGCTCCAAACATAAAACAACCTGGTTCTATATCGACGAATTCCATCTTCTTTTGAAAGGGCAGACAGGAAGTTTCAGCGTGGAGATCTGGAAACGCTTCCGTAAATGGGGCGGAATCCCATCAGGTTTAACGCAGAATGTCAAGGACCTTCTGGCTTCCCGTGAGATCGAAAATATTTTTGAGAACTCGGACTTTATCTATATGCTCAACCAGGCCCAGGGAGACCGTCAGATTTTGGCAAAGCAGTTGGGGATCTCCCCGCACCAACTTTCGTATGTGACCCATTCCGGTCCCGGCGAGGGGCTTTTGTTCTTTGGAAATGTGATCATCCCCTTTGTGGACCACTTCCCGAAGGACACACTCTTGTACAGCGTGCTTACCACAAGACCGGATGAAGTGGCGGGGACCAAAGCATGAGGCAAAAATTAAAATGGATCGGAGGTGAGAACAATGGCACACGACAGGGAATTTCAAAGGAAGCGTAAAGATACCCGGATGCCGGTGCGTGATTCCCACGGGGAGGATCAGCCGGCAGCCAGGCAGACCGAACAGGATTTTGACCTGCGCAGGGCACGGGACACCCCTTCTTCTGTCAACGGCAAGACACACAGGCAGGACATCCCTGTACAGACGGAATTTTCCCATCTGTCACCGGAAACACCGGAGTCCTTGTTGGAACAGGGCGAAGCGTATGCAACCGCTTTGGATGGTTTTTCGGAACACTTTGAGACACCGGATGCTGCCAGGACAGCGCCCCCGATACAGGACAACGTGCGAAGCAATTTCCGGCAGGAGGCTTCCAGACGTTTTCTTGTAACAGAGAATGCGACAGACCATGATACCGGAAAATATGCTCCTTCTTCCGAAGGCTCAGCCACACCGGACAGCACAGACAGATCCAGTCAGGAACACCGTTACCGGACACATCAGCATGGGAACAAATATCAACAGCGTTTTCAGGAAGCGGCACAGGCGGAGGAACAGGCAGCGCAGAAGGAAAAGGGTGTGGATAGCGAACCGCCAAAAACATCCAAGCTGGAATTTACTGCGGATGAACTGCCGCCGCAGACAGAGGATAAAAAGCTCACCCATGCAAGGCGGAAGGCCGAACGTACTGCACAAAAAGCAGAGCAGGCACAAAATCGTCTGCCGGCCCGGAAGAAACTGCGCATGGAGACGGTTTCCGACCCGGAGACCGGAAAAGCCAAAAAACACTTAAAATTTGAAAAGGAGGTCAAATCACAAAAGGCCCATGTAAAAGGGCCTGTACCACTGCGTCCGGTCAAGGCGGGCGCCAATACTGCCATTGGTTACGCCCATAAAAAGATTTATGAGGCAGAGGATGAAAATGTGGGGATCAAGGCATCCCACCGCTCTGAACTTGTGGGCGAGGCAGGGCTTCGCACGGCATATCACCGGCATAAAACTGCCCCCTACCGAAAGGCAGCGAAATTACAGCAAAAATCAGCAAAGGCCAACGCAAGACTTGCTTACCGGCAGGCTCTTAGCGACCACCCGGAGCTGAAGAAACATGCGATTGCCCGGATATGGCAGAAACAAAAACTGAAAAGGCAGTATGCCAAGGCTGCCCGTGAAGCCGGGAAACAGGCAAAAAATGCCGCAGTCACAACAGAGAGGGTCAGCGTCGGTATTGTCCATGCGGTCAAACGGCACCCTGTAATCTGCCTTGTCCTCCTGCTTCTCCTTTTGGTAATTTTCCTGATCACATCCCTGTTTTCCACGTTCTCCAATATCGGGACCGGCGGTTTGGGAAGTCTGGCTGCTTCTACCTATCTTGCAGATGATCAGGACATCAACCAGGCGGAGCTTACCTATACCGAATGGGAAACGGATCTGCAAATGGAAATAGACCGGGTGGAATCAGACCGCCCCGGCTATGACGAATACCAGTATAACCTGGGCGCAATCGAGCATGACCCGTATGTGCTGATGGGGTATCTGACTTCTGCTTATCAGGGATTTACTTACGATGAAGTGGAAAGCGTGCTGCGGCAGCTTTTCCAGGAACAATATACCCTGTCCTTTTCAGAAGAAACCGAGATCCGTTACCGCACCGAAACTTCCGTTGATCCGGAAACCGGGGAAGAAACCCAGGAGGAAGTGCCTTATGAATGGCGCATCTTAAATGTCAAGCTCACAGTCACACCTCTAGAAAACCTGGTCGTTTCCCGGATGAACGCAGACCAGAAAGAGATCTGCGAGATCCTGCTGCAGACAAAAGGAAACCGCCAGTATGTCAAAAATGTCTTTGGCACCAACTGGCTCCCTTATGTGACCAGTTATTACGGCTACCGGGTACATCCCATCAGTGGGGAAAAGAACTATCACACCGGTGTGGACATCGGGATGCCGGAGGGCACAGAGATCCTTGCCGGGCATGACGGAACGGTCACCCTTGCGGGAAATGTCGGCGGTTATGGCTTGTGTGTCGCTATTGAAGGCGAGGCATACGAAGGACATACCCTGACGACCAAATACGGGCACTGTTCCCAGATCCTTGTTTCTGCCGGGCAGGAGGTCAAAGCCGGGGATGTGATTGCAAAGGTCGGGAATACCGGAAATTCTACCGGGGCCCACCTGCACTTAGAAGTCCTGGTTGACGGCCAGTATTTGAATCCCCTGTATTTTGCCGATACCGGCGATACCAGCGAACGGCACCTGCCGGAAGTTGGTTCAGGCGGCACAGGAAACTACTTCGATTATGACATTCCACCGGAAGCCCTTGCGGATGAACAGTTTGCCGCAATGATGGCCGAGGCGGAAAAATATCTTGGCTATCCGTATGTATGGGGAGGCGCAAGCCCTTCCACTTCCTTTGACTGTTCCGGCTATGTGTCCTGGGTGATCAACAACTGCGGCGTTGGCTGGAATTTCGGAAGGCTGACCGCGGATGGTCTTTTAGGTGTATGTACGCCGGTATCAAGTGCGGATGCAAAACCGGGCGACCTGATCTTCTTCCAGGGGACCTACAACACCAGCGGCGCAAGCCATGTAGGGATCTATGTGGGAAATGGAATGATGATCCACTGTGGAGACCCGATTTCTTATGCAAACATCAATACAAGCTACTGGCAGCAGCATTTTTATACATTTGGGCGTCTGCCTTAACAGATTGGAGGTAATAAATTGAATCCTAAAATTGAAAAACTGGAAAAGGAAATTGAAAAGACCAAAACAAAGATTGCGGAAATGCAGGCAAAGCTCCATAAGCTGGAGGAACAGAAAACAGAACTGGAAAATACCGATTATGTGGCGGTGGCGCGCAGTTTCAAACTGACGCCCCAGCAGCTTGCGGATTTTTTGAAATCACAGCAGGCAGCCCCTTCGGAAACTGTTTTACCGCAGGAGAAGGAGGATGTGCATGAGGCTTAAAAAACTTTCCCTGCTGCTGGCGCTTACGCTTCTTGTAAGTGTCAGCGCATTACCTGTAACGGCTCATGCCGGCGGTTCCAAAGACACCACACCGCCAACGCTGACTGCTTCCCTGGAGGGCGATGCCCTGAAAATAGAAAGCAGTGACGATCTATCCGGCGTGGAGGCGGTCTTTGTTGATGAAAACCGTATCAACTCCCTCACCGATGGGAAAGCGTCGGTTGCACTAAAAGATTATGCAGGAACAGAAAAACAGGTAAGCATATACGCAAAAGATTATGCCGGCAACCGTTCTGATGTGGTAAAGCTGGATAATCCGTATTACAAAGAACCGGCTCCTGAAAAGAAACCTGCTGCGGCAGCACCCCAGAGTCCGTCCGGTACACAGACAAAACCGCCTAAGGAAGAAAAACCTTCCGGCTCAAACGCTGCAACCCCTTCCGGCGGCGGAAATTCTTCCGGTTCAGATAACAGTACCGGACAGCAGGAAAATACTTCTGCGATCCCGGAAGGTGCATTTACCCCGGAAGGCACCGGAACGGTACAGGACAACATCAGCGGTACGGATGGGGAAAAACAGTTTTACACCATCACTACGGACGCGGGCAATGTCTTTTATCTGGTGATCGACGGGAAACGGGAAGATAACAATGTCTACTTCTTAAACGGCGTCACAGAGTCCGACCTGATGGCGCTTGCAGAAAAGAACAATGGCAGCATGAGCATGATTCCCCAGGAAGAAAGCTGCAACTGCACCGAAAAATGTGAGGCAGGAAAAGTCAATACCGGCTGTCCGGTCTGCAAAAATGACTTGAGTGGCTGCAAAGGAAAAGAAAAGCCGACGGAAACCGAAAAACCGGCTGAACCGGAAAAGCCGAAGAAAGAGACCGGCAGTGTCGGCACGATCCTGTTTATCCTTGCTGCCTTACTTGCGGTCGGCGGGATCGGTTACTATGTAAAAATCGTGCGTCCGAAACAGCAGGCCGAGGACGATGCGGAATTTGAGGATGACGGTTATGGAGAAGGCTTTGACCCGGATGAGGCATACGGGGAACCGGAATATCTTTCCGAGGATGATTTTGACGACAAGGACAGCAAATAAGGCTGTCCTTTTAGATTTTATGAAAGTGAGGATTTTTTCATGGAACATATCATAACCAGGCGCCGCGGCTTTCGCAAGCTGTTGGCGTTTTTGCTTTGTATGGCAAGCATTTTGGGGCTTCTTCCGGCTCAGGCTTTTGCCATGTCTGTCGGACAAACGGCAAGCTCCTGGCTGGGCGACCAGTATGTGGGCTCTGATGGAAACCACTACCGCGCCCCGGCACCTTACACCTATCTTGCCTACCATGCAGACGGAACCATCGACGTACACACCAGTTCCGGGGGCAATGCTTACCGGCACTATATGCTGACGGATTCTGACGGGATCAGCCATCAGGTTTACTGTGTGGAGAGCGGGATTCCTTACCATACTTCGGAAAACACCTATGTTTCAGAAAGCGGGACCAACAGCCAATACCTGAACCTGCTTCCTGCCGAGGCAAGGAGGGGGATCACCCTGACTGCGATCTATGGCTGGAAACCCGGTGCGACGCTCCCTGTTTCCGGGATCAACGAGGATGACTATAAGATGGCGACCCAGATCATCCTTTGGGAATACCAGCAGCAGCTTAGAAGCGATCCGTACAACCGCCACGGAAACGGCCACGCAGATGGTGACCAGTATTTCAGCGTGATCGCCGGACGACCGGCTGAAAAAGCCTATGACTGGATTCTGGCACAGGTCGCTTCCCATTCCACAGTCCCTTCCTTTACTTCTTCTAAGAAAAGCGAAGCACCGGAACTGGAACTGAAATGGGATGTAGAAAAAAAGGTCTATACCCTGACGGTCACAGATACCAACAACTTGAAGATCGACCTGGAGGCTTTGAAAGGCAGCGGCGTTTCTGTGACAAGAAACGGAAATGAATACACCTTTACCAGCAGGCAGATGATGATGGACCCGGTGCTGTTTGAATTCCGAAAGAATATCCCGGTGGCAAATGACATGCTGATCTGGGGCAGACCAGGCTACCAGACCATGATGACCGGCGCCAGCGATCCGGTTTCCTTCTTTGTAAAGATCAAAACGGAAACTTACGGTACTGCAAAACTTGTCAAGACCAGTGAGGACGGCATTGTTTCCGGTATCACCTTCCATATTTCCGGTACGGACATTTTGGGAAATGAAGTCAATGAGGAAGTCACGACCGGAGAAAACGGCCAGATTGAAAAGAAGCTCCTGCCGGGAACCTATCTGGTAAAAGAGCTGCCGGTGGACCGCTATGTGACCCCTTCCGCACAGTACGTGACCATTGAAAGCGGGCAAACTTCTTCGGTACATTTCAGCAATATCCTGAAGAAGTTCCGCGTCCATGTGGTAAAGAGCGACGCTGATACCGGAAATGCCCAGGGGGACGCCACGCTTGCAGGGGCGACCTATGGGATCTTCCGTGATGGCGAACTGATCGACACTTATACTACCGGGCCGGATGGCAGCTTTATGACTCGCTATTATGTGTGCGGGGATAACTGGACGATCCGGGAGATCGAACCGAGCACCGGGTATCTTCTGAATGAAACCGTTTATGAAGTGGGTGCATCCCCTTCCCTGTATGAAGTGGAACTCAATACCACAGAAAATCAGGTGACGGAAACGGTTATTTACGGAAATATCCAGCTTGTCAAGCACACCGATGACCTGGACCCGGATGTGCCTGAGGGCGAAAATACCGACGATCCCAATGCCGGTATCATCGAACGCCCGGAAGCAGGCGCAGTCTTTGAAATTTACTTAAAGGCAGCCGGAAGCTATGACGCGGCAAAGGAAAGTGAACGCGACCTTCTTACCACGGATGCGGATGGTTTTGCTTCCAGTAAACCGCTTCCGTATGGGCATTATACGGTCCATCAAATCGCAGGCGAGGAAGGCAAAGCCTTTGTCCCGGACTTTACGGTATTCATTTCCTCTGACGGAAAGACTTACAGCTATATCCTGAACAACCGCACCATCACAGCCCGTCTGAAAGTTGAAAAATGTGACGCAGAGACCGGAAAGATTATCCCTGTGACCGGAACCGGTTTTCAGATCAAGGATCTTTCCACCGGGGAATTTATCACCCAGACCGTCTACTATCCGAACCCGGAAACACTGAATACCTTCTATGTTTCTGACGAGGGCTGGCTGATGCTGCCGGAGCCTTTGGCCGCCGGGGATTATGAACTTTATGAGGTAGCTGCTCCTTACGGCTATGTGCTTTCCGACCAGCCGGTACCGTTTACCATTGACGGCAGCGAGGCGGTTGTGACGGTCACGCAGTACAATATGCCGCAGAAAGGCCAGCTTACCATCACAAAGACCGGAGAAGTATTTGCTTCTGTCCAGGAAAACGACGGACTGTACCAACCGGTATATGAGGTTGCCGGACTTCCTGGAGCGGTCTATGATGTGATCGCAGATGAAGATATTTATACCGGTGACGGTACCTTGCGGGCAGAAAAAGATACGGTTGTGGAAACACTTACGACCGGCGAGGACGGCACAGCGAAAAGCGGGTCTCTCTATCTTGGCCGTTATCGTCTGGAGGAACGTCAGGCGCCTTCCGGCTGTGTGTTGAATCCTCAACCGGAATATGTGGAACTGACCTATGCGGGTGAGACCATAGAGGTTACACAGACAGCGGCCGGTCTTTATGACGAACGCCAGAAAGTGGATGTCACACTTTTCAAGGCAATGGAGACCGATGACCTGTTCGGTCTTGGCATGAACGAGGAATATAAGGATATTTCCTTTGGACTTTATGCTTCCGCAGACCTGACGGCGGCAGATGGCAGCGTAATCCCGGCAGGTGGACTTCTGGAAGTGGTCTCTGTTTCGTCTGAGGAATCCGGCGGTTACAGCGCTTCCTTCGCTTCCGACCTGCCTTTTGGCAGCTATTATGTCAAGGAACGCACAACCAACGGCGCCTATATCCTTTCGGATCAGGAATATCCGGTTGTCTTTGAGTATGCTGGTCAGGAAACCGCCCTGGTACAGATCCTTGTCAATGAAGGCGAGGCTGTTTCCAATGAACTTCTCCGTGGGCGTGTAGACGGTGTAAAAGTCGGGGAAAACCCGGAAGGCGGCGAGGATGTCACGCTTGCCGGTGCGCTCATGGGTCTGTTTAGACCTGATACCGAAGAATTTACTGAAGAAAATGCGCTGCTTACTGCTATTACCGGAAAAGACGGCAGTTTTTCCTTTGAGAACATTCCTTACGGACACTGGATCGTCAAGGAGATCTCTGCCCCTGACCTTTATACGGTAAGCCCGCAGCAGCACCATGTATATATCGGTGCAGACGGACAGCATATCGAGATCCGTGTGGAAAACACCCTGATCCGCGGCAGTGTGCAGGTAACTAAAACCGAAGCTGTGGAGGAACCGTCCCCTGTGGAAAAGGAGGATAAGAAAGACAAGAATTCTTTCCTGCGCTTCCTGCCCGGTGCAGTGTTCGACCTGTATGCGGATTCCAACGCCAACCAGGAATATGATCCTGACGATCAAAAGATCGGTACGCTGAAAGAAACCGATGCAGGCTATCATACGGCGGAAAACCTTCTGGCTGGCGGCTACTTTATCAAAGAAAGCAAAGCGCCGGAGGGCTATCAGCCTGACTCAAACGCTTACTATTTTTCCATCACAGAAGATGGACAGGTCGCAGTTGTGGAAAATGGAGAAGCCGGGCACGGGTTTACCAATGAGGCTTACCGCGGCAACTTAAAGATCACAAAGGATTCCAGCGACGGGCGCAAAGATGGTTTTGCCATCGAGGTTAAGAGTGCGGACGGCTCCTACTGCGAGACATTCACCACTCCAAAATCCGGCGTGATTGAAGTTAAGGGCCTTCGTGTCGGTATTTATACCGTAACAGAAGTTGCAAACCGGGCAAGCAAGGATTACATCATTCCTGATGCCGCTACGGTGGAGATCAAGGCAGATCAGACATCTACAGTCCAGTTCTTTAATGAAAAACCGGAAAAGCCGGATAACCCAAAGAACCCGGAAAAGCCTTCTGTTCCCTCCAATCCTTCCACCCCTCAAAAGCCGGTACCGCAGACCGGGGATGATCCGTATATTTTCCTGTATGGCGGACTGCTGGCAGCCGTACTGATCGGTGGCAGCGTATTTGCTGTGTATTATTTCAAAAAGGGAAAATACAGCAGGACTTCCCCGAAAAGAACGGCTGTCGGGGTTTCTGTCCTTTCACTCTGCGTTCTGGTGGCTCTTGGCAGCGGTTTTTTGGTGTTCCGTGACTTGAACCAGTATGCTGAGAGTAAAGATGCCTATCGAGATCTTGCCGGATATGTGGAAGTACCGGAGCAGACAGCTTCCCCGGAGTCGGCACCCGATCCGACAGAACCAAAACGGGACGATGCCGATATTGTCCTGCCTTCGGTAGACTTTGAAACGCTCCGTGAAAATGGACCGGACATCATCGGATGGCTTTCTCTTCCTGATACGGTGCTCAATTATCCGGTGACGCATACCGACAACAACGAGTATTACCTGAACCATCTTTATGACGGGACCTATAACAAGGTTGGCTGCCTGTTTGCCGACTATGAAAACCGGGCAGATTTTTCAGACCGCAATACGATCATTTACGGTCATAATATGCGGGATGGTTCCATGTTTGCCTTGCTGAACCGGTACGATGAACAAAGTTACTTTGATACTCACAGGCAGATGTATCTCGTTACTCCGAAGGGGGGTTATGTCATGGAGATCTTTACGGCATTTGCAGCAAAACCGGAAGAATCCGGCAGTAAAACTTCTCCCTGGCAGCTTTCCTGGAAGGATGACGGTGCTTATACTACCTGGCTTACAGCTATGAAGGAACGTTCTGCGGTGGAAAGTGATGTGACTGTGACCTGCAGCGATAAGGTACTGACCCTTTCTACCTGTACGCCGGGCGGCATAGGACGCTTTCTTGTCATGGGAAAACTCGTGAAAGTAGATAACGAAATATAGATTTTAGACGGTGCGGGGGCAAAAGCTCCCGCACCTGCTGTTTACAAGGAGGATTTTATTTTATGGTAAATACCATGATTTCCATTCCCGGCTATGTCCATCTTTACCGCTCGCTTTTGCGGTTTTACGACATGCCGGAAAATGAAGTCCGGGAAATGCTCTATCTTCTGAATACGGCAAACCTGGACTGCTATGAGTATTATCACCCGGACCGCAGTGTGATCCAGAGCGGACCGGTCGCTTTTTGCGGATGGCTGGAAACGAAAGACTGCCGCCCTTACCGCACAGAGGTACAGCTTTACAAATCGCTGCTGTTTTTGAAGCGCAGCATTGACCGTGACCTGATCGTATCAGCTCAAAGGGAGGCTCTGCAAACCCTGCGCTGTATTATCTCCAATCTGGAATACCGCTTTTATAAAGCCTATGGCATGGAGATCGAGGACAAACGCACGGTCTATGGGGAATGTACCTACCGTCTGGTTCCCAGGGAGGATGAACCCAGCGTGTGCCTGATGCACGACTGGATCTACCTGCCAACTGCCTGATGTCACGAATAATATATAAAATATGTGACATATATGAAAACTGTACTGCCTTGCAAAATTTTTGATTTTTGATGTATAAATCAGATTTTTAATGGGAACACTCAAAATAAGAGGAATAGGACCTATTGCAATCATGTCACGAATAATATATAATATTCGTGACATGAAGGGAGGCGGTATTGTGGACAACGGATATACAAAACGAATACGAGAGCGTGTTCTTTCTCTTGAAGATGGAACTGTTTTTGTGATGTCTGATTTTGCGGATATTGCAGATACATCCACTATTCGTCAAAGTTTAAGCCGTTTAGTGCAATCAGGAACATTGCGCCGTATTTTGAAAGGAGTTTATGAAAAACCAAAATATAGCAAACTTCTGGATGAATATGTGGCGGCAGACCCGGAAGCGGTGGCGAACGCATTGGCACGAAGTTATCACTGGACGATTGCCCCATGTGGGAATACAGCATTGAACCTGTTAGGTCTTTCAACACAGGTAACAGCAGTATGGTCCTATATCAGCGATGGTCCATATAAGACCTACGAGTGGAACTCTACAAAGCTGGAATTTAAGCACCGGACCAATAAGGAGATTACCGGATTGTCCTATATGACAAGTTTGGTTATACAGGCATTAAAAACGCTTGGCAGATCGAATGTTACGCCAGAAGTCATACAGATGCTTTCCGAAAAACTGACAGACAAGGATAAACAGGCTTGTTTGAAGGAAGCAACCGAGTCTACGGATTGGGTTTACGATACGATACGGCAGATTTGTGGAGGTGAAAAGGTACAATGAGAAATATAGCAAGACTTTCAGATAACGACCGCAGGGAGCTGTTCAGAAATACAGCAGATAAAATGGGGCTGAATGATGCCATCGTGGAAAAAGACTTTTGGGTATGTTTTACGCTGGATTATTTATTTCACCGCTCACCATGGAAAGAGTCCATCACCTTTAAGGGAGGTACCAGCCTTTCAAAAGCCTTTCACCTGATCAGCCGGTTTTCAGAAGATATTGATTTGATTCTGGACTGGCGTGTATTGGGATATGGCAAAGATGAACCATGGGAGAAACGTTCCAATACAAAACAGGATGCTTTTAACAAAGAAGCCAATGTGCGTGCAGAGGTATTTCTGTCCGAAACATTCTGCCCGGCAGTCAAAGCCGGCTTATCCCAGGAAATCGGTTGTGAAGCAAATGTCTACATAGATGAAAAGGATAAACAGACGGTCATTTTCGCCTATCCGCACCTTTTTACGAATACGGCGACTTTACAGGTGATCCGTTTAGAGATTGGTGCGCTGGCAGCGTGGACTCCTGCAAAAACAGCGCTGATCGAACCATACGCGGCAAAATATTATCCGAAGATTTTTGAGCAAAAAGAAACCGCAATCCTTACCGTTGCCCCGGAACGGACCTTCTGGGAAAAAGCCACAATCCTGCACCATGAAGCGAACAGACCGGAACATTTGGAAATGCCGCAGCGGTATTCCAGACATTATTATGATCTCTACCGCATGGCTGCAACACCGGTCAAAGAAGCTGCTTTTTCCAGGCTGGATCTCCTGAAGAAAGTTGTAGATTTCAAAATGAAATTCTATCCCAGAGCATGGGCGAAGTACCCGGAGGCTGTGCCGGGCACATTAAAATTACTCCCGCCGGAATATCGGTTCGCAGCATTGGAAACGGACTATAACTCTATGCAGGATATGTTGTATGGGGATATTCCGACATTTGAGACAGTCATAGCAGCGGTCCAGGAACTGGAAAAAGAGATCAATACACTATAAACAATTACATATCCATTTATTTGCCGGCTATTCTAAGATGCTTTAGAATAGCCGGTTTCTTGTTTTCAAAGGAGGGATGCTATATTACGCAAAATGAAGTCAATGCCGTTTTTGACGAACAGGTGCGGCTCTGTGCTGATACCTTGAAACGGAAAACCAAAGAATACACCGGGGATGATCCGGACCGGCTGGGTGCATTTAAGGCAGCGGCAACTTTACAGCACACAACGCCCCAGCGTGCCCTTGCCGGTATGCTGGCAAAGCATATTGTTTCTCTATACGATATGTGCTTTGCCGAGGAAACAGTTTATCCGATGGACACATGGGACGAAAAGATCACAGACAGTCTTAACTATCTGTTCTTACTGAAAGCGATTGTAAAGGAGGGACATACCAATTAAACAGATTGAAGTAAAAATTTTGAACTGCCAGGCGGTAGCGGAAGCAGAAAAAAACATGGTCTTTGCGGCAAGACTTACCCAGCAGGGACATAAGATTGCCTCAATGGACGACCTGATGGAGCTCTACGAAAAATCATTCAGCGTTCAGACAGTAGCAGCTATGGGGGCGCTTCCCCATCCTACCATCCAGAAATTTGCGGTGATCACGGTAGCCATTGTCGGCGCCAGCAGGCGTTTTCTGGCGCAGATCACCCGCCACCAGAACGAAGTAAAATTTATGAGTGCATCGCTGCAGTACAGCAACTATACGGGACAGGCGGATTTCGCTGTCCCGTATTCTATTATGACGGCTCCGGCTGTGGTACAGGAGCTGTACTTAAAAAGTTGTAATGAAAGCATGAAATGTTATGAAGCCCTGTGCACTGCCGGAAGCGGGCACGATGCGGCCGGCTATGCCACGCCCCAGGGATTACGGAATGTACTGCTCATCAGCGCCACCCCTTATCAGTGGAAACATATCATCGGCCAGCGGGTATGCCGAAGAAATACAGATGAAACAAGGATCGTGCTGTTAAAGGTCTGGAAAGAACTTTATGACCTAAGCCCTGCCTTGTTTGCCCCGTCACTGACCGGGCCTTTCTGTCAGTTGGATCGATGTCTGGAAGGGAAAATGACCTGCGGGCGAAAACTGCAGGCAGATATGACGCCAGAGGATATTTTAGAAAAAGACTATCCCGCTCTTTGGGAAGGAGGCTGCCGATGAAAATAAAACTAATCGATTTTGGCGTGCCGGAGCACCAGCGTCCTTACCGTCCTCATGGCAATGATGCCGGAGCAGATGTTTATCTGCCCTATGACTGCACCTTACAGCCCGGAGAAATCGCCAAAATTCCTCTTGGCTTTGGACTGGAAATACCGGATGGGTATGCGGGATATATCTTTCCCCGTACCAGTATGGCGGTAAAAGGTCTGGTCTGTGAACTGCCGCCTGTGGATTCCGGCTACCGAGGAGAGATCCATGCGATCATCAGCAATGTAAGCAATCAGGCGCAGTCTCTTTTTAAGGGAGCCCGTATCGGGCAGCTTGTGATCACGCCGACTGTCATTGCGGATTTTGTAACAGATCTGGGAACAGAGCGAGGAACCGGCAGCTTTGGCAGTACCGGCGAATAGAAAAAGGCTGTTTGGGGAACAGTTTTTGAATACTTATCGGTATAGGGAGCGGACATTTCGAGAACATTATAAAATATAATAAAGAAAGTCACGAAAAAAGCGGCCATTACCGTGACCGCCTACTTTCTGCTATTGAGTTCTTTCATAATACCAAGGATATATTGCATGGATTGAGGATCAAGCTGTCTTGCCTCTGCAATGAATTCCTTCAAGGTTTCCGGGTAAGTATTTCCTTCGTCAAAGAATTCCTGCGGAGTCACACCCAGATATTCGCAGATGTAGAAAAAAGACTGCATAGCGGGAAGTGACTTTTTATTCTCAATATTATTGATGTAGTTGTTTGCCTGACCTAACGATAAAGACATATCGCGTGCGGAAACTCCTTTCTGTGTCCGCAGCTTCGCTAATCGTTCCGGGACAAAATCTTCATACATCGCCTTCACCTCCCATTCTGTAATAGATTGTACCTTACACCCCTTTATTATCCGCAAAGAGAAAAAGGGTATTATCGTTGACTTGCTAAATAAAATCTATTACTATGTGAAAAGTGAAGAAATTTACCTATCAGATGGAGGGATGACCGATGAAAGGAAAGACTTGCTGTGTTACCGGACACAGGGATTTGCCGCAGAATGAGATCAACAAAATAAAAGCCGCTTTGGAACATGAGATCGATGCTGCCGTTACAGATGGATTTACCTGTTTTATGAGTGGCTTTGCAGATGGCGTGGATCAGTATTTTGCAGAGCTGGTGTTGGAAAGGAAGCAGACTAATCCGGCGCTGGAGCTGATCGCAGTGATCCCTTACCGCAAACGTCTGGACAGCCTGAATAAGAAAACAAGAACCCGTGAACTGCTGGAGGCTTGTGCGGATGTTGTTGTCATACAGGAAAAATATCTCCCAAGCGTCTACTCCCACAGAAACCGCTATATGGTGGAGCACTCCGACCGAGTGATCGCTGTATATGACGGACGGGAAACCGGCGGTACGGCAAAGACGATCCGCTTCACCCATCGGATGAAAAAGGAACTGCGGGAAATCCCGGTTGGAGAGATCGTCCTGCCGGATCACTTGAAACCAAAAACAAAATAGATACCTGTTGATGCGCTCACTTTGAAGTGGGCGTTTTTCTTTACCCATTTTTAGGAGGAATGCTTATGTGGAACCTGATTTCACATTTCCTTACCTTTGCCGGAGGAATGGCTTCCGGCGTTATGTTGATGTGTCTTATGCAAACCGGAAAACTTGCGGATAAAGAATTTGAAACTATGAAGGAGGAATAAAAATTGAAACTTGTGATTGCAGAAAAGCCCTCTGTTGCTATGTCACTGGCAGCAGTATTAGGCGCAACGGAAAGAAAAGACGGTTATCTCGAAGGTTCCGGTTATCTGGTGAGCTGGTGCGTGGGACATCTTTTGGAACTGGCACAGCCGGAGGCTTACAAAGAACAGTACGCCAAATGGCGGTATGAGGACCTTCCGATCCTACCGGAAAACTGGAAATATGAAGTTCCAAAGGATAAGAAAAAGCAGCTTGCCCTTTTGTGCCGGCTGATGAAGGACAAACGGGTTGATTCTGTGGTATGCGCTACGGATGCCGGGCGTGAAGGAGAACTGATCTTCCGTCTGGTCTATGAATATGCCGGATGTAATAAGCCTATGGAACGCCTTTGGATTTCCAGTATGGAGGATGCGGCGATCCGTGAGGGTTTTGACCATCTCCGTCCCGGCAGTGATTACGATAAACTCTATGATGCGGCAGTATGCCGGGCAGGAGCCGACTGGCTGATCGGGATCAATGCCACCCGGCTTTTTTCTGTCCTGTATGGTGTCACACTAAATGTCGGCCGTGTTATGTCACCGACGCTGGCACTTTTGGTACAGCGTGAGTCGGATATTGAATCCTTCATCAGCAAGCCTTTTTATGTGCCGGAAATCACCTGCGGAGGTTTTACTGCTTCCGGCGAAAAAATGACGGAACGATCCGAGGCTGAAAAAATCCGTATGGACTGTGACCACAACTCCGCTTTTGTGCGTTCTGCGGAAAAGCAGGTAAAAACTATACAGCCTCCCCGCCTTTATGACCTTACAACTCTGCAAAGGGAATGTAACCGTATTTATGGCTATACGGCTCAACAGACCCTTGATTATGTGCAATCTCTCTATGAAAAGAAGCTGGCAACCTATCCGAGAACGGACAGCCAGTATTTGACGAAGGACATGCAGGCAACCGCCGCTTCCCTGATCCTATGGCTGCGTGACAATATGCCCTTTGGAAAAGGCTGCGCCGGAGAGCCGGACATTGACCGGGTAACAGACGACAGCAAAGTGACCGACCACCATGCCATCATCCCAACTGTGGAGATTGCACGGACAGACCTGTCGGAGCTTCCTTCCGGGGAGCGGGATGTGCTTACCCTGCTTGCCGTCAGACTGCTTTGTGCCACAACGCAGGTACACCGATTTGAAGCGGTCACCGCTATATTGGACTGCCAGGGATATACTTTTACGGCAAAAGGAAAGACTATTTTACAGTCCGGCTGGAAAGAGGTGGAACGGATTCACCGTATGAGTATCAGGCAGAGTGAAACGGAACACAAAGAAAATGAAGCTGTCGCTCTCCCTGTGCTGCAGGAAGGACAGACTTTTGAAGCTGTATCAGCAAGTCTCCGTGAAGGGAAAACTTCACCGCCGAAACACTATACGGAGGACACACTGCTGTCCGCTATGGAGACTGCCGGTGCGGAAGATATGCCGGAAGATGCCGAGCGTAAAGGATTGGGTACTCCGGCTACCCGTGCGGCAACACTGGAAAAGCTGGTTTCTGCCGGATTTGTACAGCGAAAGAAAAAGCAGCTCATTCCTACGGAAAAAGGAAAGAACCTGATCGCAGTCCTGCCGGACAATATCAAATCTCCCATCTTAACTGCAGAATGGGAATCCATGCTGAAACAAGTGGAACATGGCGAACTGTCGGCAACATCTTTTATGGATCAGATTGCAGATATGAGCCGGACGCTGGTAAAAGAACATACTACCCCGGAAGAACGTTTTGCGGATCTGTTTCCTTCTTCCAGAGGAACTGCACATGAAGCCGTAGGGGTATGTCCTCGCTGCGGAGCCCCGGTATATGAAGGAAAGAAAGGTTTTTTCTGCGACAACAGGGAATGTTCTTTTGCTCTTTGGAAAGATAACCGTTTCTTTTCCAGCAAGAAAAAATCCATCACAAAGTCTGTGGCAGCGGCTCTTTTGAAAGAGGGCCGTATTTCTATGTCCGGGCTTTACAGTGAAAAAACAGGAAAGACCTATGATGCGGAAGTGATTCTGGATGATACCGGCGGTAAATATGTGAATTTCAAGCTGGAATTTCCAGTAAAGAAAGGCAGGCGTAAATGAGCGATCGAAAAACCTTTGAATATGGCGGTTATCACTTCACGCCCATACGAAAATTTCACAAAAAAGAAGGCGACTTTTTCGCCATATCGAAACGGCTGGCAAGTGACCCCAACTTAGGGCTGTGTACCTATCAGGATCGGCAAAAAGCACCTTATGATTACAAAGACTTTTATACCGTTTCAACAGACAAAGAATGTGATATTTTCCGCTGCGAAGAAAATGGATTGTTGTATGTACCAGGAAAAAATGAACTTTTTATTTACCATGAACCAAAACAGAAAAAGCGGAACTCTATCGCCGATGCCCTTTCACAGCCCAGGAATGTTACTGATACAACCGAAATTTCCAGCGGTCGGCAAAGCAGAGCCCCGGAAAGGTAGGCGTTATGGCGGAGAGAGAATTGAACCGCTCGGAGCGGGCTACGATCCGAAAGCTGGTTACGGAGCTTTGCGCCAACTATGACTCCCAGGATAAGATCTGCCTTCCTCTGGACAGCCCTTGTTACATGCTGAATAAATGGTGGACCGGTGCTTATTGCAGGTACTTTGAAAAAGCGGTGCTGCCGGTGGATGCAGCACTGGAATCAGCCATTACCGGCGAGGACACCTCCATGAGACAGAAAATATGCCCTGTGTGTGGAAAGGCATATCTTCCTACAACCAGCCAGGCATATTGTTCCGCTGCCTGCCGGGTCTATGCAAGACGGAAATCCGAGCGGGAACGCAAACGCCGGAAGCGGCAAAACCAACCATGATATGTCCGCAACTTAGCCTTAAAAGTCCTTGATTTTCAAGGGCTTTTTGCACCTGTTTTCAAGGGAGCTGTATAAGAATACTCCGGTGCTTTGAAATGAGGTTAAGTTGCGGACAAAACATATATTTTAACAAAAACGATAGGAGGCGATTTTTTGAATATCAACACGATTACTGCGGAGGATCTTCGCCGCATGCCGGATAAGGAAGGACTGATTTTACAGGGCTGTGGCGGGGATCTGACAGAGTGGGTGGACGGGATCAATGAAATGCTGACAAAAGCAGGCATATTGAAAGATGGCTGTCAGTTTGAGAATGTGGCTGCTTTTCAGCACGGCGAACTGACCTGTCTGCTTTACCCGTTTGATGATGTGAAACTGGATATAGGAAAACTTGCCCTGTGGCGTTTACAGACCCATGAAGTCTATGGCGGCACATGGCTGTCGGACTTTGTGCCGAATTATTTAGGCGGATTTATAGAAACACCGGAAGCGTTGGCAGATAAACCGGATTGTCCGCTGATCGGAGCAGATGGGAACATTTTTAATCTGCTGGGTATTGCTTCCCGTACTTTGCGGGAGCATGGTTTGAAAGAACAGGCAAAAGAAATGTCTGATCGGGTATTTGTTTCCGGCAGTTATGGAGAAGCGCTCTGTATCATTGGCGAATATGTCAACATCACAGATTCCAAACTGGAGCATAAGAATTCTCTCCGTCAGCAGCTAAAAGCAACAAAACCGGCAGACCCGGTAAAAAAGCAACAAACTTCCAAACAGCAGGAACGATAAGGAGGGATGCGGAATGGAAAAGAAACGGACCTATGGTGTATGGGCAGTACGAAGCAGCACTTCTATTTTCGGACCGGCACAAAGCTGGTGCAAGGAAAATGGAAAACCGTTGGAGTTTGATACCAAAGCTGCTGCTGAAAACTATGCAAAGGAAGCCAACGAACATACGACAGCAAATGTCCGATACTATGTGAAAGAAAAAGAACCGGAGCCCGGTGCTGTTCGGAAAGGAACATCTCAACCGGAGCTGGATGCACGCAGCCATGAAGAAGTGATACCAAGAAATGATGCAGCGGAAAAACAAAATGAGATTCCGGGCAGACAGATTCCTTCTCAAACAGATCCGCTGGTAGAAATCCGCTCTGCGGTCCATAGTAATTACGCGGGTATGGTCGCTATGCTGGGTGCGGACAACCGTGTGTATTTGGGGCGTGAGGAACGCTGCCATTACCAGAATATGCAGCCATCTTACTATGACAATCAGGACGGTTCCCTGTGTTTTGTCTGTGATCAGCCCGACATGTACTATTTTCTCTATGGAGAAGGCTGGGCGCATACCCAGGCGGAAATGCTGGAACGAGGGCTTACCCTGCGCCAGTATGAAGAATTTGCAAGACTGCAAAATGGGGTCCTTGCACAGTTTACCACCCAAAGAGAAATTCTGTTTGCCGGACAGCCATTTCAGGCGCCGGAGAGTTATCTGCGCAATGCAGAACTTTATGAGGAAGGTCAGACCGGCAACTACAATATGCTGGATGGCAGGCTGAACAACGAACCTCCTGTGCGCCCGGATCTGACAGACGGACAGACGGATGAAGAAATCCGGGAGCTGGTGCCGGAAGCAAAGCCGTCTTTGATGGACCGTTTGAAAGCAGACAAACCGGAGCATGAAGCAAGGCAGATGATCCCTCCGGTGCCGGAAAGGGAACGCTGATGGCCGGGGTAAGATTTGAGGATGTAGATCTTTTGGGTGCTCTTTCCCGTATCGTAGATCTTCATACCCAACATTATAAAGAGGACTTTGACCTGGATAAGGAACTGATCTCAAAACTGGCTGTGTCAGAGCGTTCAGAGGATAAACAGCTTCTTTGGATGTCACGCCCTTGCGGAACCTATACCCTGCGCGAACGGGAAGTTTATCTGGAGGGCAGCCATGAAAACAAAGTGTGGCGGTTTTACCAGGAGCAGACAAATGATCCCGTTTTGGCTTATGCCATCTCTTTGAAAGAAGTCAGGGACGGAAAAATATTTGGCGATCTCTATCCGCTAAATTATAGAGAACATGTGGAACGGATGAAAAAATTGACCTGTCCAATCGGAAATGTAGCCGTTGCTTTTGAGGATGGAAATGTTATCACGATTCCCTATCAGGAACGGAGACAATTTATGAACCGGCTTATGCCAGAGCATGGAGCCCCTAAAACAATGACTTATCTGCCAGAAAATGAGCCGGAGCTGATGATAATTCTAAAACGGGAACGCCTCAAACGCAGCTATCATGCGACAGCCGGAAATCTGGAGGAATATCTTGATAAGCTGGAAAAGACCACCCTGCGGGAAAAACTCAAAAGAGCAAAGACGGCGGTTTCGACGCAGGAGGTCTCATCTCATAAAAGAGGGTTGGAACGATGAATGGCGGGCATAACAAAAAATCCGTCCGCGTCGAATTTGTCATGTCCGAAGCGGAGGCCGAACTGGTAAAAGAACGCATGGCGGAACTTGGCATTACCAACCTGTCGGCATATCTGCGAAAGATGGCCGTAGACGGTTACATCATCCACCTTGATATGGGAGATATTCAGGAAATGATCCGGCTTCTCCGCATTTGTTCCAATAACTTAAACCAATATACCAGACGGGCCAATGAGACCGGCAATATTTATGCCGCAGATATAGATGACATCCGCACCCGTCTGGACAGCCTTTGGGATGGCATGGACAAACTGATCCGGGGATTTGCAAACATTTCATAAACAGCCGGAAAGCCGTTGCTTTCTTTTTGCCGTCACGGTAAAATTTTTATAAGGGCAGATGCCCTTCTGAAAGGAGGCAAAGCGTATGCGTTTGATAGGTAAATTACTGGCACTTCCCTTTATGCTGGTTACGGGGATTCTTTATCTGGTATGTAAATTTTTAGTGGTTCTTTCCGGTGCGGTACTTGGGATTCTTTCTGGGATCATCTTTCTGGCGGCATTGGTGCTGTTCTTTGTCGCAGGATTTTTGCCGGGTCTTGCATGGCTTATGATCGCCTTTCTTATCAGTCCATACGGTCTGCCTCTGGCGGCTGCATGGCTGGTAGGGATCATTGGCGGGGCAAACAGTGCCTTAAAGGATTTTATATTTGGTTAAGCAGATTTGGCGGGGCGCATAGGCAGCCCCGCTCTTTTTCTGCAATTATAACTTCTCTGATTGGAATTAAGTTAAGGAGGTGACGAAAATAGCGACCACAAGACTGATGCCTCTGCATGTAGGAAAAGGTCGGAATATCTCTACTGCGATCTCAGATATTATTGATTATGTAGAAAATCCGCAGAAAACCGATTTTGGAAAATTCATTTATGGCTATGAGTGTGATACCCGGCTTGCTGATGCAGAGTTTCTTCTGTCCAAACGACAGTATGCAAATCTGACCGGCAGAAATCAGGGTGCAGATGATGTGATCGCCTACCATCTCCGTCAGGCATTTAAGCCCGGCGAAGTTACGCCAGAAGAAGCTAATCAGATCGGCAGGGAGCTGGCACTGAAGCTCACAAAAGGAAACCATGCCTTTGTTGTCTGCACCCATGTGGATAAGCACCATGTCCATAATCACATCATTATCAACTCTACTACACTGGACTGTCAGAAAAAATTTCGCAACTTCTGGGGTTCTACCTGGGCAATCCGGCGAATGAATGACAAGCTGTGTTTGGAGCATGGACTTTCGATTGTAGAAAATCCGAAACCCAGCCGGGAGCATTATGGCACATGGCTGGGAAATAAAAAGCAGCCTTCCTTTCAGGAGCAGATACGCATTGCTATTGATGCTGCATTAGAGGAAAAGCCAAAAGATTTTGAGGAACTTCTAAAGAAGCTGGAGGCTGCCGGGATTGAAGTTAACCGTGAAAGAAAACATCTTCGGTTCCGAGTTCCGGGACAAGAAAATTATACCCGATGCGATACGCTCAAAGGCGATTATACAGAACAGGCCATCAAAGAACGAATTGCCGGTACACGGACAGTAAAATCCCACCATACTTTTTCAAAAAAACCGGTTTCCAAAGTTGGATTGCTGGTAGATATAGAGGCTGCAATCCGTTCCGGCAAAGGTCCCGGTTATGAGCGTTGGGCAAAAGTGTTCAACTTAAAACAGCTTTCCCAGGCAGTGCTCTACTTAAAAGAACATGGCGATATGGGTTATGAGGATCTTCTGGAAAAAGCCAACGCCGCTACCACTAATTTCAATACCTTATCCGTTCAAATTAAAGATTTAGAGTCAAGAATGAACGCCAATGCCGAGCTACAAAAGCAGATCGTAAACTATGCGAAAACGCGGGCTGTCTATGTAGAATATCGCAAAGCCGGGTACAGCAAAAAATACCGAATAGTACATGAGGCTGAAATTCTGCTACACCAGGCGGCAAAGAATCATTTTGACGAGCTAGGAATCCAAAAGCTCCCCTCTGTTAAATCTCTCCGGGAGGAATACACCGATCTTCTGGAACAAAAACGGAAAGCCTATTCTGCCTATAAGCAGGCCAAAAATGATATGAAAGAACTTCATAATGTTCGGGCTAATGTGGAATATCTATTAGAGATTTCTTCCCCACCGCTACCGCAGCGCAGCACAGAAAAATCACGTCAATAAGGTTTGTCAGCTTTTCGTTTTCAGCGTTCCAACGGAACGCGCAGCCATTGCCACCGGCAATGATCTCAGGGGTTTGGGGATATGTCACCAACAAGCATTTAGCAGGAATTCCGGGAACGGGATTTCTGCTAAATACGCAATCTTACGTAAGATTGCATTGCTTGCCAGTAGTTTTAAGAGTTTTTGGCAGAGGATCTGTTTACAGTTGCCGCATTGATAAACCTTTGATAACTGCCTATAATAGAGTTGTTATTTTGAACTGCTATAACAGAGAAATGCAAAAAATTAAAATTTTTTGTCCGCTGTAACATTTCGCGGACAT
>NZ_JAQDKY010000046.1:0-20031 GCF_027662325.1 Blautia faecis
CTGTAGAAGACTAAGCAGAAAATACAGGTACGAAACTGCCAGACATTAAAAGAGCTTAAGAGAACATATAAAAGAAATGGAGGTCAAATTATGACTTACGATTTAAACATTACCTTTGATGACAATTTAGTAGCCTGTCAAAATGGCGACAGCAAGGTAAAGGCGATCAAACTTCTGGATTATCTTAACGAGTATACTGACTTTCATTTTAAAGAAGAAGAAGCACTTCAGGAAAAAGCCGGTTATCCAGAGCGTGAAAAACATTATGAAAAACATGAAGAGTTTAAAAAGACAATTCAGGAACTGTATGAATACCTTCAGGAGTATGAAGGACCAACAGATCGGTTCAGTGAACTTGTACAGAAAAATGTAATCGACTGGCTGTTTGGACACATTAAAACATACGACCGCTCTGTGGCAAAATTTATCTTTATGAAGCAAAATCCAGATCGATGCTAAAATAAACCAGGGAACGAGTTCACTCAGAATGTAGACAACGTGATGAAGTAAACTAGGGGCTGTCATAATGCAGCCCCTTTCCTGTTATAGCGATATTCTAGGTAATATATTGCGCTGGCATGACATATTATTTTACTACTATATGGGAAGAGCAAGCAGCTCTTCTTTTTTTGTCCTTTTTATCCAATTTTAAGTTGTAAAGTCTCTTTTCATTCGACAAAATTCTCCACAGACAGAGGATATGCGACGAGCATTGATATGAACATCTATTTATGAAAAGAGGATATTGAAGTCGGGGAAACGGTAATGACAGCCGAAAATAGACCTGTAGAATACGGAAAGGACTATGATGTTGTCAATAATCCTGATAAATTTCAACTATATATAGATGGAAAAGAGATTAAATAGTAATCTCCTGAAAGCAAGCTTTTTGTCAATTATTTCAAAGAAAAACTTACTAAATTTCTGATTATCTTTTCATAAGTTGATAAATGCCGATATATCCCGTATTTTAGGGCTTTATCGGTATTTTCTTTTTGGAAGATACCTTGCATAAGCTGGCATTTACCAGCATGAAAATGCAACCAAAAGTAGTAAATGAGTAGTAAATATAAGCTCCGATATTAACAAGCCAGTCTTTCCAGTTCTGCTTTTGCAGATTGAAATGTACCGTGTGCATAATAGCCAAGTGTCATGGTTATGTTAGCGTGTCCCATAAGATATTGCAGGGTGTTTGGGTTCATTCCTCTGTTTGCCATATTCGTACAGTAAGTATGTCGGAATGAATGTGGTGTGATGTTCGGTAACTTGTCCGTGTGATACTTGTTATACTTCTTAATTAGTCCTCGCACCATACCCTCATAGTTTCCTGCAACTTTAGGTAAGCCCTCACGGTTCAAGAATAGGAAATTGCTATAACCACCTACAATCAACGGTTGTGCCTTTCCTCTGTTCTTTAGTATTCTTTGGATTGCTTGATAAGCCCGTTCTGTCAATGGAAGTTCTCGTTTTCCGTTTTTGGTCTTTGGCGTTTCAATATAGTAGCCGATTTCGCTGTCTTTCAATAACTGGTGGTCTATATTGAGTATTCTGTTCTGCATATCAATATGCGTCGTTAGTCCGCAAAATTCAGAAATACGAAGTCCCGTTTCCAGCAGAAGCACAACCTCATCATAATACTTGCTGTAAATCTTATCCTTTTCCATAAAGGCAAGCAGGCGTTCTTCCTGCTCTGGTGTAAGGATAACTTTCTGCTCCGTATCATCTTCCAGAACATCACTTAGCTTAAATTCAAACGGGTTCTTTCTGATACAGTCGTCTTGTATCGCCATGTAAAATGACGCTTTCAAGGAACGCTTGTAGTTATCAATCGTTTTATAGGCGTATCCTTTTTCGCTCATTCTGATAGCCCATTCTTTAGCGTCCGACTGCTTAACAGTATCAATCGCCCTCATACCCAATGGGTCATTTTTCAGAGCGTTCATAAGATACTGTCGTCCTTTTTCAGTAGCCCTCTTGATGTTCTTTCTTTGGCTGTTCTTCTTGTCGTAGAGCTGGCAGACTGTCATTTTACCGCCTGCTGTATCGATACCGTCGTTAAGGTCTTTTTTAATCTGTGTTTCTTTTTCCCTCAACGATATATCATCACGCTTTCCAGCAGGTGTCTTGTCTGTCGGTACAAGTTTCCAAGAATAGATAAATTGTGGCTTTCCGTATATATCGGTATATTTATAAACGTATCTTCCGTCTTTTCGCTGGCTCTCTCCATTACGCAAATTGCGATTTTTACTGTCTTTTCGTTTTACATTAGACATAGTGTAAAGCTCCTTTCCGTCATGGAACGAGCCGTGATACGCTATATTTATTATACCATATCTACGGCTCAATGACATTAGATTTCGTCCAATGTATCTATGATTTTTTCAAATTGTTTTCGCTTAATCTGAATACGGTTGCCGTTCACGATAACCCAGCCAGCGTCAAGATTTTCTTCGGCTAATTTACGCAATTTCTTTTCGCCAATGCGGAAGTATTTGGACGCTTCTTCAACCGTCAGCGTATATTTTTCCCAAATAGGCACATCAGTATTGTTCATAATCTATGCACCCCCCTTTACTGTGTGTCGTTTTTTACAAGCAGGCAGACGGCTTTGGAAAGCTCCATTAGTATCTCAACTATTCCCATTCTTGTGGGCAGAACCGCACCATGCGGACGTATCATTATTCTGTGAGGATAGGTCGTGGCAAAACAACTTTTCCAACAGTCGCTCTCGGATCACTGCGTGGGTCGCTCGCTTTCTTTTGAAAAGGTCGTGGCGTACAGTCCCCGTGGCTCGCCATCTCACAAACGTATCTGTCTGCTTTATTCAGTTGTCAAAGAGCTGTGGTGAAAGCGTGTTGCTTTCATATAAAAGCAGGTGGCAGAGCAGGAAAGAGGGGGATATTAAATCATGCTCCGCTAAAAACTGCTTATTCTTCTGGTTCTAAGTCCATATCTTCAATATCAAAACCTAAAATCATTTTGATAAGTGCTTCTCTGATACGTCCTTTTAATTCCATATCTACAACGATATAAACATTGCCGTATTCATCATAAAGTGAACGCAAACAGCACTTTGATATGTAAGGGTCATAAAATGCCAGTAATTTTTCAATCGCTTTTTCGTTTCCGTCCATAGCTGATGAAATCAAGTAATAAGACGGTTTCTTAAATAACTGTTTCATTTTCTAATGTTCCTCCTTGAGTATTTTTTTCATAGTTTCCAAAGCGTGATGTCGGTTTCTAAATACACCGCTTTGCGTGATTTTCTGCAAGTTGGCAATTTCACTTTCTGTCATTTCCAAGAAGTAATACATCAACAGAGTATTGCGTTTTCTTTCTGGAAGTTTCTTCAAGGCTTCTGCCAATTCATCATCAAGGACACGAATATCAATGCCACATACTGAAAAGATTGTATAATCTGTTTCGTAGTCGTCCCAAACAGCCATTTTATCAACAAGGACATCTGGCAATTCGCTGAAAGATATTTCTTTATTCTTACGACGGTTTAATTCCTTGTAATAATCTTTCACGACACTACGGACAACTTTCTTTAAACAACTTTCAAAACGACATTGAACTGTTTTCTGGAAGTCAGACGGTTTCATCAATCTCACCTCCTTTCCTTTATGATTTGAAAAGTGTTTATCCCTCTTTCCGCACCATATAAGGACAGCTAGGTGTGATTTAATGACCTCTTTTGAAAAATTTTTTAAATTTTTTCGGGTATGAAAAAAGCCCGCACAAAACA
This sequence comes from Blautia faecis, assembly GCF_027662325.1. Lineage (NCBI taxonomy): Bacteria > Bacillati > Bacillota > Clostridia > Lachnospirales > Lachnospiraceae > Blautia > Blautia faecis. The sequence goes on from NZ_JAQDKY010000046.1 coordinate 3,749, forward strand.
TATAGTCTGTACGAGCCTTTAAAGCTAAAACATAGTAATATTGTATCATTAAGAATCACAAATCACAAGTGATTTGTGATTAATCACTTGTGATTTGTGATAAGTGATTTGTGATTAATATATAAAAGCCCTCTTTAAAGGGCTTTTATGTTTATTTTGAAAAAGAGATAAAATCAATATATCCCTTTTCCCCAATTTTTACAACGGCATTGTAGGGCTTTTTCTCTTTGTTTTTGATTCCTTTTACCAGGGTTTCTTTTCCCTCCAGTAATTCTTTTACATTCGTTTTGGTTAGTTTTTTCTTTCTAAAATGTTCAGCTAAAGTAAACTTACATTCAGGATAATTTGAACAACCATAAAACGATTTTTTTAATACAATATTGTTGCCACACTTAGGACATTTTCCTACAAGGGGTCCCGAGCGCTTAGTGGGAATTTGTACCCCTTATCGATACAAATTCCCCGTAGGCGCTAGGGACCTCTTTAGCTTCTTGGAAGCTGTCAGTAGTATATCTAATAATTTATCTCCATTCCCTTTAGTAACGTGTAACTTTCCAAATTTAAAAAAGCGACTCATAGAATTATTTCCTCCCGTTAAATAATAGATAACTATTAAAAATAGACAATACTTGCTCATAAGTAATGGTACTTAAATTGTTTACTTTGGCGTGTTTCATTGCTTGATGAAACTGATTTTTAGGAAACAGTTGACGATATTCTCGATTGACCCATTTTGAAACAAAGTACGTATATAGCTTCCAATATTTATCTGGAACATCTGTGGTATGGCGGGTAAGTTTTATTAAGACACTGTTTACTTTTGGTTTAGGATGAAAGCATTCCGCTGGCAGCTTAAGCAATTGCTGAATCGAGACTTGAGTGTGCAAGAGCAACCCTAGTGTTCGGTGAATATCCAAGGTACGCTTGTAGAATCCTTCTTCAACAATCAGATAGATGTCAGACGCACGGCTTTCAAAAACCACTTTTTTAATAATTTGTGTGCTTAAATGGTAAGGAATATTCCCAACAATTTTATACCTCTGTTTGTTAGGGAATTGAAACTGTAGAATATCTTGGTGAATTAAAGTGACACGAGTATTCAGTTTTAATTTTTCTGACGATAAGTTGAATAGATGACTGTCTAATTCAATAGACGTTACCTGTTTACTTATTTTAGCCAGTTTCGTCGTTAAATGCCCTTTACCTGTTCCAATTTCGTAAACGGTATCGGTTTCTTTTAAATTCAATTGTTTTATTATTTGGTTGAGTACTTTTTCACTCGTTAAAAAGTTTTGAGAATATTTTATATTTTTGTTCATGTAATCACTCCTGAAGTGATTACATCTGTAAATAAATACAGAAGTTAAACGATTTGTTTGTAATTTTAGTTATCTGTTTAAAAAGTCATAAGATTAGTCACTGGTAGGAATTAATCTAACGTATTTATTTATCTGCGTAATCACTGTTTTTAGTCTGTTTCAAAACAGTAGATGTTTTATCTACATTACGCATTTGGAATACCAACATGACGAATCCCTCCTTCTTAATTACAAATTTTTAGCATCTAATTTAACTTCAATTCCTATTATACAAAATTTTAAGATAACAGTCAAGAACATATCTGCACAAGTTGTAGATATACCATAAATGCTGATAATCAACATGATTACGCTTACCATCAAATAAGTAAGTGTTTCTTGCTTATTAAAATTATCCATAGTACAACGTGAATTCCAGAGAAAAAGAGAAATCGCACCAAGAATAATACTTAAAACAAAAATGACATTTCTTTTTTTACTGTCACGGAACATTTTCTTTTCATTTTGTTTGTCAAAATAAAGAAAATCACGTATCGTCATTTTACTTATTCTTCTTAATAGATTAAGCAAAACCAAAACATAAATAGTTAAAAAATAAATTATCAATAGTCCAATAGAAACGAAATTCAAAGAAATAAAGAGAGTTTTTGGAATACCCAGTAAGTTTACAATTACTAACGACACAAACTGGCTGAATAAAAAGCCAATAGGAATAGCTAATACAAATGCTAAAATTCCCAACAGTATATTTTCAATTACAACTAAGTGGGCAATTTCTTTTTTCTTAATGCCAAGAAGCATATATGTTCCTAATTCTTTACTTCTTTTTTCAAACATAAATTTCGTTGTATAGTTGATCAAAAAGCATATCACAAAAATAATAAGAATATTTACAGCGAACAATGAATTCTTAAATGCATCCATACTGGAACATAACTTTACAATTTCATCAGAATTTGCCACCAAATTAAAAGCAAATATAAGAGAAAAGGATGCAGTAACGGTTATCAGATAAATCAAATAATCTTTAATATTTCTTTTTGTATTTCTATACGCTAACTTACCTAACATTTCCCACTTCACCTCCGAGCAAGGTTAATATATCCAGTATTTCATTGAAGAAATCTTTTCTGCTTTTTTCCCCTCTGAAAATTTCATTGAATATTTTACCGTCTTTCAAGAACAAAATACGTTCACAGAAAGACGCACTAAACGGGTCATGTGTTACCATTAAAATAGTAGCCTGCATTTTCTTGTTGATTTCAGACATTGTTTCCAGTAATAATCTGGAAGCTTTTGAGTCCAAAGCTCCCGTCGGTTCATCAGCTAAAATCAGTTTCGGTTCATTGATTAAGGCTCTAGCACAAGCACAACGCTGTTTTTGTCCGCCAGAAACTTCATAAGGAAATTTCGATAAAATATCACGAATACCCAATTTATCGGCGATAGCATGAACTCTTTTCTCAATATCAGTAGGGTTCTGTTTGTTGATAACCAATGATAAAGAAATGTTTTCTCCAATCGTTAAAGTATCTAAAAGGTTGAAATCTTGAAAAATGAACCCTAAATTTTCACGTCTGAAATCAGCAAAATCTTTATCCTTGATTTTGGTAATATCTTGATTATTGACTGTAATGTGTCCGCTGGTTACAGTATCAATCGTAGAGATACAGTTTAATAGGGTAGTCTTTCCAGAACCACTAGCTCCCATGATTGCGACAAATTCGCCCTTATCTACATACATAGAAATACCGTCTACTGCCTTTGTGATATTTCCAGAGTTACCCCCGTAGTATTTTTTTACTTGCTCTAAATTTAAAATGTGTTCCATTAAAAATCGCTCCTTTCTTCCTGCCACATTTATTTGTTTTGGAATACAATTAAATTATAGCAAGGGCAGTATTCAATTACACTTACAGTTTTGAAAGTAAACAGAGAGTAAAAGAGCCGTGATAATGCAGATCACAATTTTGTGAAGCATTTCCACGACCCTTTTATTATAATTTTGCCTTTGTCTTTTTCGTAATGATATAAATATATTCTTCTGGTGTAGGGCGTTTATTCCCAAAATACTTTTTGAAATTTGCCTGCACCTCTGGGTCGGTGCTATTCATAGCTTCATCAATCGTAGCTTCAATATCCGCCCGAACATCAGCCAATGATACACCGCCAGCTTTTGCACCAGCTTTCAATGCCTTTTTTATATCTCTTTTGTTCAGTCCTATCATATTCATACCTCAATTCTACTTTTTAAAGCTAATAAGTTTTCCATTGTATTTTACAATGATGAATATGATATAAAACACTCCTACAACAATCAAAATAAGACCTATGTAATAGCCTAATTCAGAATGAGAGATTAAATTGATAATCGGCATAACAAGAATACCAATACTAACCAGTAAAGTGCCTATTCCTATTTTTTTTGTAAACACCTTTTTATCTTTAGGGTCAAGTTGTGTATAATGATAACCATGTAATAAAGTAATATTCTCTTTTATACCTATTTGATAAGATGTAAAAAGTAAAAACAATCCTATAACTATTTCAACAATCAATTCCTCTAATTCCATAATCGTTCTCTCCTTTAATCAAAATAAAATAATTCTTCAAATTTTTTATCTAAAGCTATACAAAGCACTAATGCCAATTTTGCTGTTGGATTAAATTGTCCAGTTTCAATAGAACTAACTGTATTCCGAGAAACCCCGACTAGTTCAGCTAATTCTGTTTGTGATAATTTTTTTTCTTTTCGTACAGTTTTTAATCTGTTTCGCAAAATTAAATGTTCGTCCATTCTATAAACCTACCATTAAAAATTTATAAAAGTAATACCCCATAAATAGAAAAAAGAATAAAGCAATAACAAATTTGGATTTATTTTTTGAAATATGTGCTTCATAACCCATAGAGCCAAATGCCACAGACCCAATAATTGTCATTATGTCATAGTAAGGTTCTTTACAAACTGCTTTAATGAAAAGAATTAAAATGCAGATAAATAAAACAAACATTAAGCCAAAAGATTTCCCTTGAAGTTTAATATGTTTTTCGTATTCATCAAGATATAGATTCTCTTTTTTGTTTTGTGATAGTATTTTTTCTTTATCCATTATATAACGCTCCCTTCAAATAATACCAAGTACACTTGTCATTTATATTATAGCATTCGGTCATTACAAGTCAATATTTTTGCACAGTTTTCTTGTCGTTTTGTAAAAGCGTGCAAATCTGATAGGAAATGCACGCTATATCATTTATCCTACAATCTTCCAGTTACTATCCTTATGTAGCACAAGCTCATACTGCGATACCTGCGTCGCTTTTGTCTGATTATCAATGAATTTTACCGCAACCTTGACTTTCACATTGTCGCCGTCCTTTATAAAGATAGGGTTTACCAGTTCAGAATAAAGGTAGTCCCTGCCGATAGGTTCAATCACATTTCCCAATACATAGTAAGCAAGCTCTTTTTCCGTCGCTGTTGGGTACAGCTTAAAGAATGTTTCCAGAAAAGCGGTAGCGTCATTTACCGTATCAGCGTCCACGCTTGCGTCTGCTTCTGGTGTCTTAGGCTCATAGTCTGATTTTTCAACTGCTGGTGCAAGGGTAGGGTTTTGAACGATTACCATATCCCCGTCTGCGTCCACATAGACTTTTACAGTATAGGTTGCTTTCACATTGCTTGTCTGTTCTCCCTCTTTTATCTGCTGATCTACTTCGTAGGTAGCAGAAAAAGTGTCCGCTCCCGATTGCTCGATATGCCATACAATCACATCTGTAACCGTGGAGCTGGTCGGTATATCGGTTCTAATGGTGTCTACATTTAAGTCCTGCAATTCCTTTGTCAGATAACCGCTGATTGCCTGCGTCCTTGCTTCGATAGCTTCTTTGCTGTTATCCCATGTGTAATAGGACTTCGCAAAGTTTTTCACGAAATTTTCTATCCCGTTGGTGTCCTGCAAGCAAAGTTCAATGATTTCTTTTTCATGGGTGGTGTGCTGGTCGATAGCCGTAAAATTCTTATACACCCCAAAGCTCACGCTTGCGACAAGCACCACCCACAACGCAATCACGGTTTTCTTATGTGTGCCTACCTTGACAGTACGCACCTTTTTTTCTTTTGGTTCTTTGATAGTTTCTGTCTGTTTCTTATTCTTCTTAAACATATTTTTCAAGTCCTTTCTATTGTTTTACTCGTCCTGCACCGATTAAGTGCTGTTGCCAGTAACTACTACTTAGGTCTGCATATCCTATCGGGTCGCCTGCGTGGTACATCTGTGTCGGCGAAACAAGAATACCGACGTGTGTTACATACGAACCAGCGTTATAGGTGGAATGGAAAAACACCAAATCGCCTGCTTTTGCCTGCGAGAGTGGCAGATGTTGGGTTGCGTCATACTGTGCTTGTGCTGTTCTCGGTAAGGAGATACCAGCTTTTCCATAGCACCATTGCGTCAATCCCGAACAATCAAAGGAAGTATTCGGGTTACTGCCACCATACACATACTTCCAGCCTTGATATTTCAACGCTTCATTCATTACCTTTTGTGCCAGTTCTCCCGATACCTGCGGAACTGCTAAATACTGATTGACTACTTCCACATAGAACATATTTCCATAGCCATACCGCCAGCCCCCATTCTTAGCAACGGCTATCGGGTTGGTGTAGGTTACTTTCTTTCCACCCGATTTCTCACGGGCGAAGCTCTCTGCAAGATTAAAAGTGTGTTTTTTTCCTTTTCCTGCCACATATCCCACATAGCCACCGCCATAGTTATAAGACTGTATCGCTACATTCAAGTCGTCGATACCTTGATTTTTGCAGGAAGAAAGCAGGGACGCAAAATACTTACACCCCTGCTTGATTGAGCTTTCCGTATCTAAGGAATTAGGCGGTAAACCAAGACTTTCCGAACTCTGCATAACATCTTCTGCCGTACCGCCACTTTCTACTTGAATGATAGCAAGTAACACATTGACATACTCGGAGATACCGTTTTCTCTGGCGTATTTTTCTACCATAGGCTGATGTTTCAAGACTTCTGCGGATAGGTTCATACCCGTAATGCCAGAAGAAAAATTGCTGTTCTCGTCGTCGCTGTCCGCACTAATGAGGACGCCAAAGAAAAGCACCAGAGAAAAGAGGATAGGAAACAGACTGCCAATGATAGCGATATGTTTCAGTTTCATTTTTTCTTCTGTCCTTTCTTCGTTACAAGGTTACGGGTTTTCTCTATGGTCTGCTGGTTCTTCTGGACGCTCTGGGTCTGCTGAACCTTTATCCTGCGGTCTTTGGTGTCATTCTGGCGTGTTTCCTGCGATACCACTTTTTCTACATTCTGCCTATGTACTGTCTGTGTAGGCTGGGGTGCTTTCTTATCAGAAGCACCAGAAGATAACGGACGCTCTTTGATAACATTTGTCTTGACTGGCTCACTTGCTTTCGGAGTTGGAGCTGTGGCTGGGCGTTTGACTTCCTGCATTTTTTCAACACTCGGCTTTGGAATGGTTGAAGCTGTGACTGGTCGCTCATGGGGACGGGTAGCTCCCGTTGTCGCTGATCCGTCAGCCTTTCGCTGTACCTGCCTTGCTTCTTGTGCCTTTTGAAGCTCCATACGTTTGTCAGCGATATTTTTCTTACGCTGTTCCTGCTTTTCCAAGCGTCCCGTCTGTCTGGACTGCTGTTCCTGCACCATGCCACGCTTGAAGTCGGACACGCTGGACTTTGCCTTTTCCTTTGCGGAATACACCGCATAAGCGGTCTGTGTCGGCATATCCTTGATATTCTCTTTGACAGCGTTTGCCTTGTCTTTCACTTTATTTTTCGTATCTAAAACAGCACCGACTTTTGAACCTGCACGCTGTCCCATGCTGGAAGTGGTATTGCCCCGATTTTCTTTAGAAGCCGTATTTTTTCTTTCGGCTCTCTTGCCAGCAACGGCACTTCCAGCCACCGCACCAGCTACACCGCCCGAAATACCGCCAGCACTTACCGCCCTTGCAATACGGTGTTCCATACGCCTAGCCCGATGTCGCATAAACAGATACGGTCTGCGGAATATGCGTCGTCCCATGCTTTGACTGTCGCCAGCATTAAGTGAGAACATACTCATTAAGTCGCCCAGCTTCATGTAGATACCAGCGAAACATACTATCTGCAAGAACGCCACCATAAAGAATGGGTAGTCTGTGGAAATGTTGTAAAACATACTGGAAATACTAAATGCCACCGTTACAATGAGCGTTATTCCTGCCCGTGTCATTATGGTATTAAATACTCTCACGATTGCCTGCTTTGCCATGCTTTCATAGCTCGGTATCATGGAAAGTAAAAAACTGATAGGTAAAAACATTGCAAAGATAATAAAAAGTATCTGGCTGAACAACATCATGCCCGTAAGCAAGAATACAAATATCGTGATACCCAAGTTAAAGAACAAGAGGAAGAACACCATACCCAAACGGTTCACGACCTGCGGTATTGTCAGATTGTTATTGTCGTTGTCCTCGATTTCTGTTTTCACGACTTCCTCTCTGGTTTTCCCGTCCTCGTCCTCTGGACTTGCCGATACGAGAGCTTCTACACGGTCTGTCCCGATTTCTTCTGCGTTGCTGTTCCCGAATTGAAGCAAGAGCCACGGCTGTTCCACTTGAATAGAAAATAGGCTGTCCCGTATCAAGTCCACGCTGTCCTTACCCTCGCTGTCGGAGTTAGGGAGCATGATTTTTGTTCCCAAATCCAAAGAAGCGGTACTGATGTCTGATGAAAATTCATTTATCTTCTTGATATAGTCGGGAGCATAAGCAATAAATGAAGCGGACAGCACGAACACCACCACAAAGTTGATAACAGCGTGAAGTGCTTTGCTGGTTTCCCGTTTTATCAGTCCCGTATAAGCAACGTACATTCCCACCACTAAGATAATGAGAAGCAGGAAACCAACATAGAAGCCCGTAGAAGAAAAGCCGTTCTCGGTAACGCCTGCAAGGGTCTGTATGCTCTTTCCGATACTGTCTGCCATATCATTGATGAAGTCCAGCTTATAGGCTTCCTGCACCACATAGCCCGTTGCATTACTCAAATACAAACTGATAGTCCAGACAAAGTTGGTAATGCAGTACAGCCCGTATTGTACCGATTTTCCGATACCGTCGAGCCAGTTCCACGGAAGCCACGACCAGCTATTATCGACGAAAAAATCAAGCTGGTAGTTGGAAAGGGGATATTTTGAATAAAGATTTTCTGCGTTTATGGTATCGTCTACAAGCCCCGTCGCATGAGCCACCGTCCCCAAAAGTGAAAGCAGGATAAGGGAGAGTGCCACCACGAACAGAGCCATTTTGAGAAAGTGGAAAATCTTCTTTTTTGTGAACACACCTTTTATCCTTTCTTTCATCACTCCACCTCATTTCTCTGTACGGGCGGTCTGGTATCAAAGGCGTGTAGCAGTTCTTCAAAGACTGGGTGTATCTGCACCACACCGACACGCCCGTATAAGTCCTGCAATAAGCATTGTCCGTTCTCCAAATCACGCAAGCGTTTCTGGTTGTTCTCATCGTCCTTGTCGATACCGAAAAACTCTAAGGTCTGCTTTATCTCGTTTATATCCGTGCTTCTAAATGCAAACTTTAAGCCGATATTGTTTTTCAGACTTTCCTTTGACACGTCATAGGCAGACTGGGTAACGAAATAAACGCCTGCCTGCATAGCTCGCCCAGCACGAACCAGCTTATTTGATAAGGTTTCTCCTTGTGCCACATTTAAGAACGCCCACGCTTCGTCTAAATCGACAATCTTAAAAATGCTTCTGTCCGAATGGATAAAATCAAGGGCAAAGGTACTAATCACAATCAGCATAGACACAGACAACAATTCAATGGTCGTGTATTCTTCAAAAGTGGTATCTTTATCTGGCAGTACAAGGTCGGCTACTTGAATGATATTGAGCTGATTATCCAGACTGATAGCATTTTCTACCGTACCGTCTGAAAACAGCAGGTGTGCAAAGTCGTAGTCCGTGAAGCTGTCGATATGGTCTGCGATATTTCTTGATATGGGCGTATCTTCACGGCGTAGCTCGTCTATCACATGGAGCAAGCCCCGACTGTCGCTCTGGGTAACGGAGCGTACTGCCTTACGAAGTACGGGGAATTTTTCGCCGTCCCTTGAAGAAATACCCGTAAGGAATGTTAAGATGTCGATTGCCAGACTTTCAGCGTCTTTTACATTCTTCATAATCACAAACGGGTCAAGAAGCCCTGCATTGTCCTTATCGCTGGTAAGATTTACGATATTGATTTCATGTGCAATCTCTGGGAGCGTTTCTTTCCAGTTACCACGCTCACTTTTAGGGTCTAACAGAAGTGCTTGACCGCCAAACAGCACCGCATAATATACCAGAAGATTGTTACAGAACGATTTCCCACCGCCAAGCGAACCGACAAAAGCAGACGCTAAAGCGTTGGTAACTGTACCTTTTACACCTTGACTGGCAAGGGACGGTTGCAGGTACACATTTCTTCCCGTATCAACAGAATAGCCCATATAGACACCCGTAGTTTCTCCTAACTGCTGTGTCGCACCAAAGCCAAGCCCAGCTAAAAAATCTGATTTTACATACTGCACATAGTCATTGATATATCGCTTGCTGGCTGGTAAAAATTCAGAATGAAGCCCCAGCATATCCCCAGCAGGACGCACCAGCTTTACATTGAGGTCGTCGTAAAAGTCCTTGACTTCATCACAACGGCGTTTCAGCTCGTCAAGATCGGGTGCAGACACCCGTATGACGTAGCTTAACTTATACATACTTTCTTTTGTCTGGTCTAAATCAGTTTCCAGCTCGTCCACGCTGTCTAAAGCGTCCACCACATTTGAGCTGGTTTCACTTCCTGCTTGATAGGCGTGATTATCAAGGTCTTTCAGTTCCTTTTTCTTGTTGCGGACGGTCGTTAATGCTTTCCGATTTTCCACGATTTCTACATTCATGCTCGTATCAACGGGGAATGTGAATTGCTGTTGCTGGAAATAGAAGATTTCAGACGACGGAAAATCAAGCTCTCCTACAATCGCATTGACGGTAAAATAGGACACATAGCTTTCCTTGTCCTCATGTTCCAATCGTAAATACCGCTGGCTTTCCTCAATCACACACCTTGTCGGACGGATAAGGTCGTAGTATTTTATCAGCGTCTCTTTGTTCAATTTTTTCTTTGGTAGCTGGTACTCATAATCTTCATAAGCGATACCGTCCCTGCCGTAAAGATGTTCCATGAGATACCCAAAATCATGGATTTCCAAGCGACGCACCTTAAAGCGACGGGAGATTTTATTTTCCAGTAACTTTTCCATTTTTATGTAACGGTTGATTTCATCATTCGGCATGGAAACAAAATCATTCATCAGCGTGTGGTTCACTTCATGGAGAAATTCTGTGAACGTCAGCCACACCGATTTTTTGATGTTCTTCAGATTGAGCTGTTCTTCCGTAACCATGAGCTTAAAGCCAAGAAAAAAGCGGTAGTCCACTTGATTGTCCCCAATCATAGATACTAACGCTTCGGTCTGTTCGTCTATCTTCTGGCAGGCAACTTCCTTTAATTTTCCAGTTACCAGCTTCTTTGACTGTTCCTGCATACTGCGGATTGAGCTTTCTGTGGCAATCTGCAACGCATGAATTTTACCCTCACGGGACTGTGCGATAAGCTGTCGGAAACTGTCATGCACGATAAATTTCTGCTCTGCGGATAGAAAAGAATAGTTGTATGGTATCAGCTCATAGTAGGCGAACACCTCATTGTCCTTGTTCCAGACAAGGTTATTGTCAATATATTTTATCGGGAACATAGTTCACACTCCTTACTGCCGTGATTGTTTCATTCAATATCTGCTTATGCAGTTTTACGGCTTTTCCTGCATAAGTGATTTTTGGTCGCAGGGCATAGGTTATCTGTGATTTCAAAAAGCTGTACGGCTTCTTTCCGTCAAAGGTTTTCTGCGACATGAACCAAGTGAGAGCAACGGGAATACCAAAGTATTTGAGAAATGCTCCCTCAATCATGGAAAGTGGGGGAATATCCCCAAACAGAATGATGATAAATTCCGTAATCACAAACCATGTAATCTGTGTAAAAGTAACGGGAAAGGGTAAGTTAAAGTCATTGATTGCATACAAGACTTTTTCCACGTTCCAGATACCCGTGTAGCTTTTAATCTTTTTCAAGTTCTTTCAGCTCCTTTCAAAATAGAAAAGGACAGCCATTTTCAGACTGTCCCTTAAAGAGAAATACGCTGTCAGTAGCAACAATGCTTGTCGCTGATCTTCCAGCGTTAATATGGTATCTCGCACATACCTCGGCTTGTTTCAATAAAGCAACCGCCCATATCCAAATCTCGCCCGTAGGCTTCATAGTCAATGTAATTCTGTAAGCTGGGTGGAATGTCCCCAAGTGCCTGCAATTCGTCTATGTAGTAGTAGGCAACATCTGTCATGGTTTCACAGTCGGGATAATAGTAAATATCGTCCTTATGTTCCACGACTTCTTCCAGCGTCCCATAGTGGCTGATAAATTCGTCCAGACACTCTACAATATAGTCGGGAAGTTCCTCTATCATTTCATACATCTCATTGAGTTCTTCAATGGAAACATACTCGCCAATCGCAATGGGAAAGTTGTCGGTATCATGGATAGCGTATTCCTCATACTGTTCATTCAAGCCGATTTTTTCTTTCACATCTTCCTCGTCAATGGGGAACGTGAACCAAGCACCGACTAAATAGCCCTCATTGTATTTGCCAAGATTAGCAATATAAACCGCCATATCATCAATCATAAGCACCACCTCATTTCCTACTCTGGCAGTTCAAAGATACCGTGTTCTGTTACTAAAAATTTCCCGTGTTCCTGCAAGTGAGAAGCGTAGGCTTCAAAGTCAAAGTAGTATTCTTGACAGTCCTCGGATAAATGCTTGAACATCGGGTCGTTCATCAGCTTTTGCCTTGCAACATCTATCATGCTTTTACAGTCGGGATAAACAATAATCACGTTCCTGCAAATATAAAGTGCTTCTAAATTTTCAAACACCGTAAGTAGTGATACATATTCTTCCTGCATATCACTTGAAAGCTGGCGGTACATAAAATCTAATTCGTTGAGCTGGTACACGCTGGTGTGTTCGTGGACTTCATCAGCATAAGGCAACACCTTTTCGATAATACGATAATCCCCACTTTCTGCACCGATACCTAACTTTTCTTCAAACTCGGCAACATCTATCGGCAGGTCGAACCAGTATGATATTGTTTCTTCGCCAGTTGTTCCTCTCGTTTCCACCAGCACCCTTGTTTCCTGCATTGTTCCTCACGTCCTTTCTGTTGCTTCATCACATCTTTTAAGCTCTGGTACGACATACCAAACACATACTTTGAAAAATCTTCTAACTGTTTTATATCATAATTCGTAAGCGGTAATCGCTTCATTTCATGCCACACTTTACGCTTGTAAGAGGGCAGGTTAGAAATATAATCACAGCCGACGTTTGCCTGCATATCCTTAAAAATATCGCTCATTTCATCACTCCAATCTGATTTTAGGTAAGAAAAAAGCAGTCAATCCTAAGACTAACTGCTTTATGTATATGGATATAATTTGATTAAGTTTTAAAACCAGTTTGTTTTTTCATCTCTAAATTGAGGGTTATCGCTGTGTTGATATGGATTATAGTTATTCAGATTGCAACCATATTCTTTTAATGATTTGATTTTGTTATCTTCTGTCCATTCAATTAAGGAAATACCGTCAAATTCTTCAACGCTTCCCGTATTCATTTCATTTTTAAAATACCATTCTACGACAGTTTGATTTTCTTTATGAAAGAACTGTTTAATATCCCAAATAATGACTTTACCACGAGTATTCCATTCATTAAACCAATGTTTTACTGTTTTAAGATTTTCATATTTAGGACACCAGCTTTCCGTATAAACAACATCTTCTGTAAAAATTTTATCTATTCCTAAGTCTTGCTGTTTCAACCACATATCAAACCATAAACGAATAATTTTTTCTCTCTCATTCAAAATAGAACACCTCGATTACTTCTTTTTTCACATTATAGCACCCATACATCAGCCCCACAATAAAATTTTATGCACCGATAATCTTATTGAACAGCTCTAACAGTACATCTTTCACACCGCCAGCATTGAATACCAAGCCGACAGCAATCAAGGCAACTACCAAGAAACCGATAAGTTTTGAAAACTCACGCTTGAACCCTAAGTAGATACCGATAACCACAATCGACATAAGCACTAAGCTCTGTGCGTTGCTTAAAAACCATTGATACAAATTTTGCCCGAAATTCATGTTATTTGTCCTCGCTTTCTTTTAATTTCTTCATTTCATAGTCAGCTCCTTTGCCAACACTTAAAATACACATCAAGGCTACGCCGATACCCGTTCCAACAGATACCAGCAGGAAGTCTTTCAATAATTCCCACATTTTTTCATCACTCCTAACTTTCTACTAAATCTTTTGCAGGGGTCGTCTGCTGTTTGATTATCATTTCATGCTTTTCTGTGAGCTTTGCCTGCTGTTCGATAGTTTTCATGTAGTCTGTTCCGTTTCCCTTATCAATCCTTTTCAGCATTTTCAAGGTCGGTGCTACCTGCCGTTGTACCCACCGCAATGTACGGTCTAAGGTGTAAGGCTCTGGCTTTGTCGTCAGCTTCAAGCTCTGTCTGTTATCGCCGATAAACCACGCCCAGCGGTCATTGAGTTTCCAGTCATTTTTTCGCTTGTCTGCTTCTTCATCAACAAACCGCACATACTGGTTGATGATAGAAAAGGCAGTCTGCTCTGCGTCATAATAGGTCAGCAAATCTCGTACTGCATAATAGGCACGTTCATTTCTAAGCCGTATCTCAAAACGGTTGATAATGTCGGCTTCTTCCAGCGGTGTCCCTAACTTGACGTACTGCTCATAGTCCTTTTCATAGATACAGAAATACACATCTGATTTTAGCGAACCAAGATAAAGGGTGCGTCCCATATATTCTCTGTCGTCCTCTCTATGCTTGATAAGCTCGCCCGACTGATAAAACTTATAACTTCTGGACTTTCCGATATATTCCCGTTTCCTGCATTTTTCCGCAAGCTCTGGAATATCCAAAATACCCGTATGGTCGTTGATAGCAAGGTCGATACGCTTCATCACGCCACCGTCTATGAGTGCGTCCATGAGAAAGTCATACCAACTTCTTTGTTGTGCCAGCAGGTAACTTTCAAACTGTCGGCAACCACGCCCCTTTAACTCTAAAAGGACACCTTTTTCTTCGTCAGCCGACGTATAGATAAAGATGTCCCCTAAAGAATAATGCTCCGTATAACTGTAATGTCCGTAATCTTCATGGAGCATATAATTGATATTCAGTTTTAATATATCTTTGATGATGTGCTGTATATCCAGCGTGGGAAAACGAATTTTCACATAATCAAACAGCATGGTAAGCGGTACTTCTGGATTGAACCTTGCCAGTTCCTTATGCAGAGTTTCCAGAAGTTCCTTTGACGGCTTCATTTTTCCACTTTCTATCTTGTTGAAATATTCCCTTGTGATACCAGAAGCCACCGCCAGCCTGCCTTGTGAGATACCGTAAGCAATCCGTTTCTCCCGTAATTCTTTTATCCGTTGTTCTTCATTCAGAACCATACCCCCAATCTGTAAAGTGTGAAGTTTTTTAAGGCGACTTCACAGCCGATTTTTGCTAGAAAACCATGCCAGAAGCCTTATGTTTCCTATGTTTTTTGTCTATTGTCTATTTGCAAACGTACCCCTCTGTTAGATACCGAGGGGTTTTACCTGCTGGCGTGGCTAACGCCACACCAGCAACGGCTAGTCCGTGCCGTCGCCTTTCGCTTCGCACGTCGCCGTCCCGTCCTGCCTTGCTTGTGCAAGAGAGCCGATAGTCTGCAAAAAATCATGTCCTTTCGGGACTAAAGGCGTGTAAAACTCACTGATAACGCTTGTTCCCACATCACAATATCCACGCCCCTTGATACGCTTCTGAAAAAACTGCTTTTTCACATCTGAACCAAACAGCATACCGTAACCTAATTCGCTGATACGCCCAAGTCCCACACGGAAATTGAAGTTATCTCTGATACCGTCCGAGAAATACTTTGCGTCTGGACGCTGGCAGGCAACGATAAGGAAATAACCTGCTTGTCGTCCTAACATAACGATTTTCTTTAACTTGCTAAGTAAGCTCACACTTTCTTTCGTCCCCAGCATTTCAAAAAATGCTACATATTCATCAAAGATAAGAAAGCAGGGTGGCAGTCCCAGATAGGCATAGTTTTCGCCCGTCTTATAGTTCGGGTGTCGCTTCATTTCCTCACTTCGCTGTACCATGCCCTCATAAAAGGCATTGACGCAATCAATCATTTCTTCTTTGGTGTGATGCACATTTTCCATAACTGTCCCTAAGTCTGCAAGGTCAGCGTTCTTCGGGTCTAAGATATAAAGGACAGCGTTTGTATGCAGTAAGGCTTCAATGAGTGTCAGCAGAAAATATGTTTTACCGCCACCAGTCCCACCAGCAATCAGAGCGTGAGGGAGTGCGTCATATTCCCAGACAAGATTTTTCATCAATCTAAGACAACCGTTTTCTGCCCGTACTTCATCAATGGTAATGCGGTTCGCTATCATATCATAAAGCAGGGTATATTCGATATAACCGTCATGCAGGGTCTTGTCGGTCAGCTCACAATACAAGCCACTTTCCAACTTATCCTCCAACCGTAAAAGCTGGTCTTGATATTTTCCCAGCGTAATTTCACAGCGGATATGAAGAAGTCCTTTTTCCATTTGATAATAAATCTTTGGAAACCAGACGATTTTTTCCCTTGATCTGCTTTGCAGGTCAGTAAAAAAACCGCTGTCTTGTACGGTATCG
>NZ_JAQDKY010000046.1:20041-27333 GCF_027662325.1 Blautia faecis
AGGGAAAGCGTAAAGCCATTGTCTAATAAGCTGAAATGTTCCCAGTCGGTACGCATGAGCTGTTTGCTATTCAGTAGCAGGAGAACTGCCACGAACACAAACAGAAGCGTCTCTATGGAAAAATGATAAACAAGGTGCTTGTCGCTGGCTCTGATACGGTGTCCTTTGTTCCAAATCATACGCATAAATCAATCACTCCTTTCTGGGTATGAAAAAAGCAGTCAATCCTAAGACTAACTGCTTTGTGTGTAGGGATATAAAATTGTAAAACTAAGATTGCATTTCAGATATGGATTTGAAACCCCTCATAGCTGAATATACCATTCCCTTGTTTTAATTTCCCTTCATTTGACAAGTTGTGAAAAGCTGTCTCTATCTTGTCAATTATAGTAACTGGAATAGATAAATGATGATGTCCTGGCAAAATTCGACTTATCTTTAAAGATTGAATTTTTCTAACAGACTTCCAAAATTCTTGTGGGTTTGTTGATGGATAAAAAGCATCAAGGCAACCGCTATATATCAAATCGCCGGAATACAGATATTTTCTATCCGCTTCATAGAAACAACAATGTCCGGGAGAATGACCGGGCGTGTGAATAACTACCAACTTTCTGTTCCCTAAGTCAATACAATCTTCATCATGTAAAATCATTTGCGGAACCCCTTGAAAAATCTGATATTTCTCTACCTTAAAATCCGAGGGGAAATCACATGGATTGCACATAATATTGTTTTTTACCACTTGCAAAGGTATAGGGAATTTGACCGATAGCCATTCTTTTTCTGCTTCATGAACTGCAATAGACCGAAAATATTTATGTCCACCGATATGATCCCAATGAACATGAGTAGTGATTACTGTAACGGGCAGTTTCGTCAATCCATCAATAACCTCTCTGATGTTGGAAACACCTAAACCTGTATCAATCAGAATGGCTCTTTTTGTCCCACACAATAGATAACAATGTGTTTCTTCCCAGTGTTTGTATTCGCTGATGACGAATGTATCTTGGTCTATTTGTTCGACGGTAAACCAACTGTCCATATACTATTCTCACTCCCTAAAAATTTTAATTTGTCGCTTTCTTCATACCCATATTATAACAGTTCCGTATATCCTCTACAACGAAAATCTATTCAGCAAGTCTATTTTTTCGGTTGTCCCTGCGGTGTATGGTTCTGTGTATTGCCTGCGTTCTGGTTGCTTTTATTCTTCAATACAATATCCTCTGCCTTTACATACCAGTCCACATCTGCACCCGTATAGGTTTTTCTTGATACCGTATCGGCTACTGGATTGACAAGCTCCACAACCGCATTGTACGGAAATTCCCTTAACGGTACTTCTGGCGGTACGGACACGGGGATAATTCCACCATGCAGACTGCACTTCAAATCATAGATACGCTTTTTAAGCTGGGTACTCGGTGTCCCGTCCTCATTCTGCAAGAACACATCTCGCACCGCTGTAAATTTTAATTCTCCAAATGTTTTCTCTTTGTCAATAACAAACCCGTTTGATAATCTCATAAATTCTTCACTCCTTTACTTTTCTTCAACTGCTACAATATCATCAGCAAGCAACACATAATCGGTATGTCCCATATCCCCGATTGCGTAACCTCTGCCATATAACTTCGGATTGACAAGTTTTACTTTCTGTTCATACTTGAAATGCTTTTCGCCAGCCTGCACGGGAATTTCTACCACAACATTTTCGCCTTTTTGTACGTCAGAATAAAGGTTATAGCTTCGTCTGGCTAAGACCCTGCGGTTATTTTTATCTCTTTCAAAGACTGGCTCACTTTCGCCTGCAAATTCAAGAGTTCCAAAAGACTGTGCCATATCTGGCACGACATATTTCATTTCCATAGTGTTTTACCTCATTTCTTTCTATTTTTGATAAGTTTTTTGATTGTGATTTCTTATTCTGGCGGTTTGGGAAGTACCAGCAATCCCCCAGATAGTAAAGGGTAAAATCAATGCTTACGCACCCTTGACTATCCGTGTTCTTGCAGGTAAGTAGCAGACAATCCAGAATAAGCGGAAGTCTGCCGACACGGTATCGGCGGAGAACGTGATTTTTCTTTTCTCATACCGTTACCGCCTTATGATTTCTTCATTTTACGGCGTTTGCAGAAGAAGATACCTGCCAGTCCAGCACCAGAAGTCAAAAGAAGTGCAAGCAGTCCGTAAAGGTTTGTGCTATCGCCAGTTTTTGGACTGTCTGTTTTATGCGGTGTATCTGGTGTCTGTGGTGTTTCGGGTTTCTTTGGTTCTTCTGGGACTTTGGTTTTTTCCTTAAAGGTAATCGTCTGTCCCTTATCCTCAATATCCTTATGCTCGGTAACTTTCTTCGGCTCGTCTGGATTGCTTAAATCGTACAATTCTTCAAAAGTTACAAGCTGTTTGCCGTCAAGAGAAGTAGCGTCAAAGGTAAAGGCAACTTCCACTTTCATAGTTTCGCTGTCAGCAGTAAAAGTGTAATCACTTTTCACACGTTTTCCATTGATAAGAAGCTCTGCATTTTCTTCTTTCAACATCTGCCAGCCCACAAGTTTGTACTGTGTACCGACTTCTAAGCCCTCTAAGATTACGGTATCAATGATTGTAACGTCTTTTCCAGCTTCAAGCTCTTTGTTGCCGTCCTTATCCGTAGCAGTCGTATGAATTTTGACGATACGCTCTGTGATAAGTACCGTCTGTCCGTCGTCCTCAATGTCTTTATGTTCCGCAACTTTTACGGGTTCGTCTGGATTGCTGAAATCATACAATTCTTCAAAGGTAACAAGGTTTTTGCCACCTAAAGCAGACGCATTAAATGTATAGGAAATTTCCACTTTCATTTCTTCATCATCAGCGACAAAGGTATAATCATTTTCCACACGTTTTCCATTGATAAGAAGTTCTACATTTTCTTCTTTTAACATCTGCCAGCCTTTTAACTGATACTTTGTGCCTTTTGTAAGTCCGTCTAATTTGACAGTATCAACAATCGTAATCTCTTTTCCTGCAAGGATAGTCTTTTCGCCGTCTTTGCTGGTCGCTGTGGTATGGATAGAGATTTCTTTTTCGTATTCATCAGTCAGCGTTCCTAAATCAATCACAAGGTTATTTCTTGATACCACGATTTCAAAAGGTGGGATAAGTTCAAAACCTTTGTTACTATCAGAGCGTAATTCTTCAATGATATAGGTATCATAAGGTAACGCACCTTTGCTGTCATCTGGTTCAGAAGTTCCAAACCACACACCGTCCTCGCTGGTCTTTCCTGCGTTTGTATTGTGCTTATGAGAAGCCCATTCAGCAGAAGTGGAGAATTGCCCGTTATCATCAGTTACCACGACATGATTTTCGCCCGTCATCTTGCTTGTGATCCTAAAGGGAACATTAGCAAGACGCTTGTGTGTACCTGCACCGATTTTTACACCCTCAATATCTCCACGCTTAATCTGATTATAGATAGAATGAGCTTCGTCGGTTAAGTCCACGATTTTTCCATTTTCTGTGATTGTAAAATCAATCGGCTTTGCACCGTCAGTTAAGTAACCGTCGGGAGCTTCACTTTCAACGATACGGAATTTTCCATAAGGTAAAAGGTCAGAAGAAGTAGAAGCGACACCCTCAATATCGGTATGGATTGTTTTTACCACTTCATTTTTCTTGTATAATTTGCCCTCAACCAATACCGCATTATCATTTAAGGAAATGATGTCAAAAGCAGTATCTTTCAAGGTAGCACTTCCTTGTGGCTTTGTATCGCCCGTTTCTAAATCTCGTTTCTGAATTTTCACACCACCACGGATAACCTTGTCTGATACAGAAAACTGGTTACTTCCAGTAAGTACGGCAAGGTCGCCGTCCTCTGTAATCTGTGTTACATATAAGCCTTTTATCTGTTCGGACTTATCGCCAGCCTGCATATATGCACCGTCTAACAAGTAGCCGTTTGGAGCTTTCGTTTCCTCAACGGTTAGCGTTCCAAGTGGAAGAACCGCCTTGCCGTCCTGCATATAGAAGCTATCGCCAGATACCTTGTATGCGTCCGCTAATTTTGCGATGTAGTGAGTTGTCCCGTCGCTGTCTGTTTCAGCGATTGTCTTTGTAACCCATGTACGAGTAGCTTCGGCAGGGAGATTGTCTTTATTATAGAAGCCTGCATAATACTTCCATGTAAATTCCGCACCTGCTAAAGAAGCGTTCCCTTGCGGATTGTCTTTCTGTGTTTCCATATCAATCTTGAAAAGCTCAATCAAAGTGTCCGTTACTTTTGGCGTATCTGATACTTTCAAAATTGCTGTCTTTCCAACTTCAACCTTTAAGGAATATATGGTTTTATCTACTTTATATCCTGCTGGTGCGGATAACTCCTTGATATAAACTGTGCCAGCCTTTACCTCTACAACATCTGTATTTCCGTTTTCATCAGTCGTAAGGGTGGCAAGCTGTTTCGTACAGTCCTTATCAGAAAAGACACCATAGGTTGCACCTGCAATAGAGTAATTCCCGTTACCGTCGGTAATGCTGGTATTACTGGAAGTCTTTTGCAGTTTCGCATTTCCGACATTCAGCTTCGCCCAGAATTGTCCTAATTCCTGCCCCTCGCCAGAGTAGATATAACCGCCACATTCATAGCGTCCTTTATTTTCTTTGATAAAGGCTTTTGCACCAGAGAAAACTTCGTCCTGTGTTGCCTTTGGAATTTCATCATAAGAAGCTCGCACGTTATCACATTGCCAGCCAAAATGTACGCTCAATCTCTGCCAGACTACACATTGTTCCAACAGATAGACTTGTTTGTAGTTCAGTTCCTTGTGAGCTTCGCCATACTGTTTGACATACTCTAAGGATAACGCCACATCTGAAATCTGGTCAGCACTCATGCGTGAGCTTGCGTCAGCTCTGGTCTTGTAACCGTTCTTAAAGTTTGTGTTAATGTCGATACAATAGGCAGTTTCGCCCTCGACTTTCATATAGCCCTCATTGAATGTCGAACCGATAGAACCGTCATTCATTACTTTTTCAATGATACCGACACGCTCTGCACTTTCCGTCCAGTATTGCTTACTTTCTGCATGGACGGGTGTAGTCGGTAAAGCAGTAACGACAGTTGCAAGAGCTAAGAAGCCCGTACACAATCGTTTTAACATCTTTTTCATAAATCTAATGCTCCTTTCATTTTGGGTAATAAAATAGCCGTCCAATAAGAACGGCTGGAAATAGAAAAGGAACGTCATGTTAGGCGTTCCATAGTCTATGAGTTATTCAATTTTTTCTTATTTTAATACTGATGTGCTGTACCATATCTTTGCATATCTAGGAAAACTTGCGTATCAAGGCTCATTCGTTAGTAGTAAATAAGTAGTAAATTGATGTATTTGTTTTCTTGAAAATGCTGATAGATACTGTGTTTTAGCGGATAATCAGATTTTTATTGTGTTTTTATTATAAAAATTAAAGGATAACAATACATAGTTTTGACAATGATATTTTGAAAAATTTTATAGGAATGTTCTATTATCAAATTGACATAGGAATATGGTAGCGTATAATTAGAATTGAATACACTGAAAAAATGGAGGAATTACATGAAAGCACATAAATATTGGTCAGTAGGAGCATTGATCACAATGCTTGGGACTTTTTACACTGGATATAAAAAGCAAAAATCAAGTCACAAATACTTTGCTTTAAGTTCTATGTTATGTATGGTAATGGCGATATATACAGGTCATAAAATGATTACCGGGAATAGGAAGAAAAAGGCGAATAAAGAGAAAGATACAGAAAGGGAGGGATAAATAATGTTGGAAGTAGGGGTTAAGGCACCGGATTTTGAGTTGCCAGATCAAAATGGGAAAATACATAGATTATCGGATTATACAGGAAAAAAAGTGATTTTATATTTCTATCCCAAGGATAATACAGCGGGATGCACGAAACAGGCATGTGGGTTTTCTGAGCGATACCCTCAGTTTACCGAAAAAGGAGCAGTTATTCTTGGAGTCAGTAAGGATTCTGTATCCTCTCATAAGAGATTTGAGGAAAAATATGGATTGGCATTTACACTTTTAGCAGATCCAGAGCGGAAAGTTATTGAAGCATATGATGTATGGAAAGAAAAGAAAAATTATGGAAAAGTCTCTATGGGAGTAGTAAGAACCACATATCTTATTGATGAACAGGGGATTATTATAAAGGCAAATGATAAAGTCAAGGCTGCAGATGATCCTGAAAATATGCTCAAGGAATTAGATTAATGAAGATAATATTATCCCCTGCTAAAAAGATGATTACAGATACTGACAGCATAGCGCCGGATGGATTGCCTGAATTTATTGAAAAGACGACAGAGATACAAAGTTGGTTGAAAAGTAAGTCAAAAGAAGAACTGAAGACTATCTGGAAATGTAATGACAAAATTACAGAACAGAACTTCAATAGATTGGAAAACATGGATCTTTATCATTTACTTACCCCAGCTGTCTTATCATATGAAGGAATTGCTTTTCAATATATGGCTCCATCCGTGTTTGAGGACAGTCAGTTCGAGTATGTACAAAAACATTTGAGAATAATATCTGCATTTTATGGTGTGTTAAAACCAAGGGATGGTGTGACGCCTTATCGTTTGGAAATGCAGACGAAGGTTGGAATAGGAGAAACAAAAAATCTGTATGAGTACTGGGGAGATTTATTATACCGCTCAGTGATTGATAACAGTAATCAATCTGGCATCGAAAGAATACTCTAAGTGCATAGAAAAATATCTGACACGACAGGATAGATACATTACGATTACATTTTGTGAGTTATCGGGAGATAAACTGGTGACAAAAGGTACATATGCTAAGATGGCCCGTGGTGAAATGGTTAGGTTCATGGCTGAAAACAGAATTGAAAATCCTGAGGATATTAAGAAATTTGATAGACTAGGCTATTCATTCCGCTCTGATTTATCATCAGATGCAGAATATGTTTTTGAACGGAAAAAATGATGATTGAATGATTATTTTAAATAAAAGGTAATCAGTAATATTGATTATTATAATAATAGAAGGAGGAACAAACTAATGAAATATGTATGTGACGTTTGCGGATGGGAATATGATGAAGAGAAAGGTTATCCTGAAGGTGGTATTGCACCAGGAACAAAGTGGGAGGACGTTCCAGAAGATTTTGAATGCCCATTATGTAATGTTGGAAAAGATCAGTTTTCAGAAGTTGAATAAAATTCTGATTATTTAAATACGGCTAGATAAACAAAAACCCTGGTGCGTGTGAGCAAC
>NZ_JAQDKY010000047.1:0-254 GCF_027662325.1 Blautia faecis
TATGACAGCCAGCATCCTATGGGGGCTGCGGCAAGAGAATTAAAAAATACAATTCTGTTGATTACATAAAAGAAGCGAAAGAACTTGGTTTATTAAACGCGGCACCTATCCAAACACAAGTCAATTGATGAGTCGGGAACATTTTCCCAGCATTTCTGATGCTATTTTAATTCATTTGACACCTTTTCGCTAATTGTATGATAGATTTCCTTTGTCGCTGAATCATTTTCACCATTTACGACCAATATTTTTCC
>NZ_JAQDKY010000047.1:264-25799 GCF_027662325.1 Blautia faecis
GCCTCAATGGTAAAATCTTTATCCTCGAAACGAATCTCAATACTTCCCAAAAACAACGTCCATATACCGAATATAATGGTTAAAATGGCTATGATTCCGGATACTCCAATTGTTTTTTTGTTATACTGAATTTTTAATTTTTCTCCGGTCGCTATCTTTTTCTTATAAAATAGATAAGAATAGAGAATGCTGATGATTGCAGCTGCCATAATGCTTACGATATACAAAACAAGAGCAGCCATACTTTCCTCAAAAAGACCACAGAGCATACACAGAATACCTGATGCCATCCATAGTTTCCCACTGAATCTATGAGTTGCATTCCAGTTTTCCTCATCCTGCAATGTCCATATAACCCGGATTCCTATCGTATTATTCTGCTTTACCTTTGGCAGATAATTTCCTATAACCATGAATAGTAAGCCTGTTCCATAATACATGAATGCCATGAACAGGTTCTCCATGCCTGCTCCGGTAGTTACCAATCTGGCAATGCCATTATAGAGCAATGTAATAACAGGTATCATCCATATAGTCATTCCTATAACTTTTGGACTCTGTTGTCGGCTTCTGTTATCATAAAATATGATTGCTACAAATATACAGTGCGTTACTACAAAAAATACATTTATCCATTTACCGTGTGTACTCGTAAAACCCACCAGGACTCCTGCAAGAATTACCAGTATAGAGCTAATTAATGAACCTCTATATTTTTTTATCATTTCCTTCATTGTTCGATGCT
The DNA here is from genome assembly GCF_027662325.1 of Blautia faecis. NCBI lineage: Bacteria > Bacillati > Bacillota > Clostridia > Lachnospirales > Lachnospiraceae > Blautia > Blautia faecis. Next base: position 1,010 of record NZ_JAQDKY010000047.1, read on the forward strand.
CCTTTCAAATCTGTGATCCACAACATGACATCTTCCAATACGGAAGTGTTTAATTCATAATAAATAAACTTTCCTTCTCTTTGGTTTCGGATCAAATCAGCTTCCTTCAATATTGCCAGATGTCTTGATATGGATGCTCCCGTCACTGAAAAATGTTCGCATATTTCTCCGGCTGAAAGCCGCCCATTTTTCAATAAGTTCAAAATCTCACGTCGTATTGGATCAGCCAATGCTTTTAATGTATCCTGTATACCCAATAATTCATCACATCCCTTCATTTAACATTTAACCTAATTGTTAAACGTATTATAATGCAAGAAATATTATGTGTCAAGAACCAGTTGCTTCAAAATATGGTTGACATTTATATTCTACAGATGTAGAATATAAACAGTTTCTACAAAAGTAGAAAATAATAAACAGGGAGAATGCACTATGAAGACAGGAACAGTAAAGTTAATGACACTTATCACTACGGCGGTATTGGGAACTTTTTCAGCAGGAACGGTTCTGGCAGCAGAAAATAATGACTTTTATACACAGCCGCCAGCAGATTCCGACTGGGAAAAGGCAGATACGGAAGGTACTTATGCCAGCTACACGAATGGAAGTGATTATGTAAACATTTACAAATATTCACTTGATGATGTCAATATAGCAATTGCAAAATGCAATGATACGTATGAAGCCTGCTATCAGACAGTTTATTCAGAGGGGAACAGTTTATATATGACGGTGGGATATGCAAAAGATGCAGATGATATCGGTGATGTCAGAAAATTCGTAGAATATATTTCCTATCCGGGAAATCCCTCCCTTACCAGACAGGCAGATGAAGATTCAACAGAGAATTCTGATCAGGAGGATACCGATACTTCCAATCCGGGAGGCAAGGGAGGTTCAGATTCTTCCAATGCAGACGTGAATGCTTCTGCAGATAACAGTGATGGTTCAGATATTATTTCCACATCACCACTGACATTAGTTGACAGTGATGGAAATACAATTGAGATCAATTACATTCTTCACAAAGATTATTCTTGCGAATACCGTGGAGATGATGGAATGAAATATACTGATAATGGGAATGAAACTTATACCGATGAAAATGGAAACACGTACTCAGCCCTGACTGATGAAAACCATTATCTTGGAACCACTCTGGAACAGCATGACCTTGAGGATTCGGACGGTAATACGGTAACCGTTACACAGACTACAAATGGTGATTATTATTTCCGCGACGAAAATGGTATCGGATTTTCAGACAACGGAGATGGAACCTGGACAGATGAGAATGGAAACAGCTATACAGAAATAGACTGATATGGTATAATAAAACCGTTCCTACATTTGTAGAAAGAGGGAGAATGAGAGCGTGAAAAAAACATATCAGAGACTTCCAGAATCAGAACTGGATATTATGCTTGTTCTTTGGAATCATACACCTCCGATGAACAGAATGGAAATTGAAAAAGTGATCAATACGAAAAAAAGCCTTGCTCCGACAACGATCCTGTCGCTGCTGGCCAGGCTGGAAGCCAAAAATTTTGTGGAAGTGACCAAACAGGGGAAAATGAATCTGTATACACCTTTGGTTTCACAGTCGGATTATCAGGCACATGAAAGCCAGAGTGTCCTTGAGAAGCTTTATGGGAACTCTTTGAAAAAATTTGTAACGTCCTTGTATCAGGGGAAAAAGGTAAGCTCTGAAGAAATTCAGAATCTCAGTGACTTCCTTAAAGAACTAGAGGACAGGGAGAAATAGCGAACTATGGAAGTATTTGTTTTGCATATTTTGAAGCTGAATATTATTGCAGCAGTTGTAATTTTGCTGGTCAAAGTGCTTGCAGCTTTGCTAAAAGGTAAAGTCTCAGCCAGGTGGAAATATGTTATCTGGCTGATCGTGGCAGTCAGCCTGACAGTTCCATTACAGCTGCCGGCAGACCTGTCAGTTGTGACTTTTAATGTGCCGCAATACCGCACATATGACAGACAGAATCTGAATCCAAATGGCAGTATGGTCGGAACAGAAAATCAGGGAAACAGACTACAGAATTTAGAAAATATGCAGTCATTAAACAAAAACACACAGGATTCCTCTGAAAATTCTTCGCAGAAAGTGCCTGTCATGCGTGATTCAGGCAGATGGATGGGAATTGCAGCAGTGATTTTTACAGCCGTCTGGTTGGTTGTGGCAATCCTCAAACTTGCAGGAGAATTTCTGGCATATTACCTTTCTATGAAGGAACTGGAACGGATGAGTCTGTTAGTAAGTGATCCGGTGAGTATTCAGATGTACAGAGAGGTGTGTCAGAGAAAGCATGTACGCAGAATACCGGAACTCAGGCAGAATGCAGGTCTTACCACACCGCTTCTGGCAGGGCTTTTTCATACGAAACTGTATCTGCCTGCGACCGGGTATTCTGCCGAAGAAAGAAAACTTGTTTTTTACCATGAACTGACGCATTACGATCATCGGGATCTCTGGTATAAGATGTTTTTACGGATCTGTGCATCGATATACTGGTTTAATCCATTTCTTCTTCTGATGCTGAAAGAAGCAGATAAAGATATTGAGAATCTGTGTGATACAGATGTTATCCATCGGGTAAGCCTGGAAGAAAACAGGCTTTACAGACAACTGCTTCTTCGAACAGTCGCAATGGACAATCAGGTACCATATGTGAGCGCAAGCCTTAATGACAGTGGAATGGTATTTAAAGACAGGATCCTGTATATGCTCAATATCCGGAAATTTAGACGGGGACTGTTGCCGGGAATTCTGATGGCCGTTCTGCTTGTCGGAGGGAATCTGGCATTCAGTGTGTCCGCAGAGGCACCGGAAGAAACTGGAAAAACAGAGCAGGCAGAAGCTCATAATGAAAAAGAGACAGATCAGGTGAAGAATAATGTGCCGGATTATGCACCTTTTTCCGAAACGGTAAATAAGCAGGAAAGCGACGACGTGCAGAACCCTGGCGCAGATCTGTCACAAAATGAAGAAACGTCAACAGAAAGTGTGGATGCGGAAAATTCTTCTGCAGCTGATACAGAAAATGAAAGCCAGGAGAATGGATCAACAGCTTCCGAAAGCAGTTCTGATGGTACCGGAAATGTATCACATAATGAAAATCTTCCGGCAGGCGTGCCATATACCAGTGGATTCAGTACTGCGTCCGGTGTGGCATCAATTGTAGCAGCAGGTGAAGGAGATGAAGAATCCAGAGTCCTTTACGATAACGGAGACGGAACCTATTCCGACTATTATGGATTCCAATACAGTTATCAGGGAGATGGGAGCTGGGCAGATGCCAATGGAAATTCCTACCGTACCTGGAATGATGAAGACTATAATTTCGGAACACAGCTGGAAAAGCATGAACTCAAGGGCAGCAGCGGCACCGTTAATGTAAAAGAGACTACAAACGGAGATTATTATTACTGTGATTCAGAAGGTGTAGGGTACACAGATAATGGTGACGGAACCTGGACCGATGAGAACGGAAATCTTTATGAAGAGTAAATGAAAAGAAACGTTTTCCGGAAGCAAATAAAGAAATGGAAAACGTTTCTTTTTTTATAAAATGTTATATGAGATATAAAAGCTATTTGGAAATATAATTATTTGATAAGAAAGACATTTTTATTTTACAACAAACAGATATTTTTATGATAAAATATTGGAAAAAATTTTGGACTGTAACAAAAGTTGTTGCAGTGTCTAAACTACATCAAATGGATACGGAGGAAGAAATGTGCGGGATCTGTGGATTTACAGGTTACAGACAGGATCAGAAGACAGTAATTGAAAGGATGATGAAAGCCATTGAGCATAGAGGCCCGGACAGTAAGGGATCTTTTTGCAGGGAGAAGATTACGCTGGGCTTTCGAAGACTTAGTATTATTGATTTAGAAGATGGGCAGCAGCCTATGGAAAGTGCGGATGGAAACCTTCATATTGTTTTTAATGGGGAAATTTACGATTATAAAGAACTGCGTGAAGAACTTGAGACTTTCGGCATTTCTTTTTGCACCCATTCCGATACGGAAGTTCTGGTAAATACCGTTCAGCAGTATGGGGAGAAGGCACTGGATAAACTCAGGGGAATGTTTGGGTTTGCAGTATGGAATGAAAAAGAGCAGACTTTGATGCTTGCAAGGGATTTCTTTGGAATTAAGCCTGTGTACTATGCCGAAATAGATGGGCACTTTGTATTTGCTTCTGAAATTAAGAGTATCCTTGCATTTCCCGGCTATGAAAGGAAAGTAAATCAGAAGGCCCTGGAGCAGTATTTGTCATTTCAATATTCTCCTCTGGAAGAGACCTTCTTTAAGGGAATTTATAAACTGATGCCTGGACATATGCTTTTATATAAAAACGGAATCTATGAAATAAAGACTTATTTCAAACCAAAGCTTACACCAGGTCAGTGGAACCATAAAACGAATATGGCGCAGCTGCGGAGCCAGCTTTCCGAGATTTTAAAGGATTCAGTGAAGCATCATATGTTAAGTGATGTGGAAGTCGGCGCATTTTTATCAGGTGGAGTGGATTCCGGTTATCTGGCTTCTTCCTCCGGTGCAGATCAGGCATTTACAGTGGGATTTGATGAGGGAGATCGATATAGTGAAGTAAACAAAGCTGCCAAAGTGGCAGAAAAAGCAGGTTTGAAACACCATGTGAAAATCATATCCAAGCAGGAATTCTGGGATGTCCTTCCAGATGTGATGTATCATATGGATGAACCACTTGGGGATGCCTCCGCAGTTGCACTTTATTTTCTTTCCAAAGAGGCTGCCGGTCATGTTAAGGTAGTCCTTTCCGGGGAAGGTGCAGATGAACTTTTCGGTGGATACAATATTTATAGAGAACCGGAAGCATTAAAGAAAGTTGCCTGGATTCCATTCAGGCTTAGACGTGCTGTTAGAAAACTGGCCGCAAAGCTGCCAGATGTGAAAGGTCGGGATTTTCTTATCCGCGCGGGAATGAAAGTGGAAGAACGTTTCATTGGAAATGCGTATATCTACCGTGAAAAAGAGAAAGCGCAGATTTTGAAAAATAAAGTAACAGGACCTTCCACGCAGGAATATTTAAGACCATTTTATGAAGAGCTTGAGGCAGAAAACAGAGGCGGACTTCAAGACATGGAAAAAATGCAGTCTGTAGATTTGAACTACTGGCTTCCTGGCGATATTTTGCAGAAAGCAGATAAAATGAGTATGGCACATTCCCTGGAAGTCAGGGTACCATTTCTGGATAAAGAAGTTTTTGACTTTGCAGCAAAGCTTCCGAAAGAAGCCAAGATTGCAGCGAGTACAACAAAATATATTTTCCGTAAAGCTGTTTCAGAATTTCTTCCACAGGAAACCGATGAACGGAAGAAACTTGGTTTTCCTATTCCAATCCGTGTGTGGCTGCGGCAGGATGACTGGTATCAGATGGTAACAGATTTATTTACCTCGAAAGAAGCAGAAGAATTTTTCCATACAGAGAAACTGCTTCAGCTCCTGAACGACCATAAAGATAAAAAGGCAGATAACAGCCGTAAAATCTGGACAGTTTTAACATTCCTTATCTGGTACGATAGATTTTTTGCTACATGTTCGAAGTGAGAGAGTTGGTTATGAGACGGTAATAATAAAATAACTAAATGGATATTCACAAAGAAAAAATGGAAGATAGGTATTAAGCTTTCGTATAGGAAGCTGCATGCCAATCCATGGTTTATGAAGAGCAGACTTCATCATAACTATTTGAATAATTTATCGAAAGAAGGAAAAAATGAAATTATACCACTACCGCTCAATAAGCAGTGCATTATTAGAAATTGAAAATGGCACTTTTCATTTTGCATCGAAAGAAGAGTTAAATGATCCGTTGGAAGGGTTTGTACGTGTTTTCTGGCAGGGAGATAAGATGGCCTGGGAGGGATTGTTCAGACATTATATATAGTGTAGCGCGTGTACTGGAACTCTATATTCTGAAAGCCGATGATGAAACGTTATATCATGGTACTTTGGTTGCAGATGTTCATTGCTATAAAAATAACTTTTTTGAGAAAATTTTATTGAAATTAGGAGAAGAGTTCATAACGGATACAGATGTACAAAATCTGGCAGGAGTTTATGGTGACAATTGTTTGAAAGTATCAGAAAAGGAACTTCAATATATTCTTTTTTATATTCATAATAATGCACTAATTAGGTGTCTGGAAGAATTTAAGAAAAATAAATTTGTACCTGTAGAAGAAGCTGAGAAACAGATTAAACTTGGAGCTGTGATCACCAGACTTAACAGTACCATCCGGAGAACAAAAAAGTATCTGGATGGAAGCATCCCATGCCTGGAGGAATTGGAAGAAACGCGACTTCCATACTTTGAGAAAAATGCGGACAAACGTGAAAACCGCTGGAGCCAGATCATTAGTGGAAGTGATCTGATTGATACCATCTAAAAAGCAGACAGCCCGATATTTTCGGGCTGTCTGTCATTGGATTAAGGAAAGATATGAGGCAGGAAATACAGTCATTTTTTGCAGCATATCTTTTTTTGTATCATTTTGTCTATATTTTAAAGAATCCTGTTCATGTACAGGGGTTCATCAGTTGGTTATACTAATAAAAAGTGGATGTGATAGTTTATGCAGAAGAAAATCCGGCCGAATACCGGAATTCTCTTCTGGCATTAGCGGCAAACTTTATAATAGTTTGCGTAGAAATTCATCACATATAAGATATAAGCTTTTAAATTTTTCATTTCGTTCACCTCTTTTCTTAACTTACAAGTGCATTATAGATCACCTGAAAGCGGATTACGTGCCAAATGAAAAGAAAAAACAGACAAAATTTGCAGAGGAGAGAAATTATGTTTCCGGTTTATGAAGAGAAAAAAGAAAACCTGCATTTACATTCCCGCATTGCCAGACATGAATCCCCTCATCTGCACAATTCAGTTGAATTCATCTATCTTACAGAAGGATGCTTGGAGCTTGGAATGGGCCAGGAACTCTTTCACATGAAGGAAGGTGATTTTGCAGTCCTTTTTCCGGAAGTGATCCATCACTGCCAGGTCTTTTCAGGAGAGAATAATAAGGCATGCTATCTGTGGGCGCAGCCCATACTTTGCGGACAATTTGCTTCTGTTATGCAGAAATACTGTCCGAAAAATCCTGTAATTAAAAAGCCGCAGGTCCACCGGGATATTGTAAATGCAATTCGGTGCCTGAAGCTCGATAAAAAGGAGCAAAATCCTAACCTTGTTGTGGAACAGGCTTATGTGCAGATCCTTTTGGCCAGAAGTATCCCGGCATTTAACTTACAGGAAAAGAGCAGTGTGGAGAGCAATGATATCATTTATCAGACGGTCTCCTATATTGCAAAACATTTTAAAGAAGAAATGTCCCTGGAAAAGATGGCAAGAGATATGGGAGTAAGTAAATTTACACTTTCGCGTGTCTTTTCCGGAACTTTTCATAGAAATTTTAACCAATATTTAAATGAACAGAGATTAAACTATGTCTGTGTTCATTTAGAGTGTACTGACAAAAGCATTACGGACATTTCCATGGATGCAGGATTTGAAAGTCAGCGGACTTTTAACCGGGTTTTCAGGGAACGCTACAAAATGACACCAAGAGAATACCGGAATCTGTACAGAGAAAAGTTTGTTCTGCAAAATGAAATCATATAGAAAAGAGAGGATAAAAATATGCTGAGTGAGAGTATTGCAAAACTGGTACAGTATGGAGTCGAGACGGAACTGATACCGGAATGTGAGAGAAATTACACAACAAATCTTCTGCTGGATGTATTTTACGAGGATGATTACACTGCACCGGAACAGGAATTTCAGAACATTGAGCAGCTTGTAGGCGGTTCTATTTTAAGCCATGACCATTTCCAGGGAGGACATTATACCTTCGCAATGGCTAAGGCACCGATTGAAAAGCATGTGACCATTCCTGGATTTAAGGATGTGGAAGCGGGAATTGTAAAGTGGCCGTTATCAGTGCTCCGTATCCGTCATAAAAATCCAGAACGGTTGATTGACCTTGCAACACATGTGCTGCAGGCATGGAGAGGTTATACAGATGAAGCAGCCTTTGTATTTGCCAATACGGACGGAGAGCCACATAATACTATAACCCCAATTGCCCGTAAAGTGGGGGATGTATACGAGCTGGATCTGACACTTCGCAATAATATTACGACGAAAGAACATCCACTTGGTGTATATCATCCACATGCACAGTACCATCATATTAAAAAGGAAAATATCGGGCTGATCGAGGTAATGGGGCTTGCAGCTCTTCCGGCCAGATTAAAAGAAGAGCTGGAGCTTTTAGAGGAATACATTTTATCTGGAAAAGATATTTCTTCAAATGAAAAAATAACAAAGCATGAGGACTGGGTGAAAGAATTGCTGGAAAAATATCCGGATATTAATGCAGAGAACATTCATGCAATTCTTCAAAAAGAAGTAGGACTGGTGTTTGTTCATGTGCTGGAAGATGCCGGAGTTTATAAATGCACACCAAAAGGAAGAGAAGATTTTATGCGTTTTGTGGACTGTTTATAGGACGTATTCTGACCGTGATTATAATGAATGCTGTAGTATGAAGTACAAAACTACAGAACAAGAAAATATTTTATAACAGCAGTTGCAGCCGGTATCTCATGATATATAAAATGAGAATATCGGCTGCTTTTCATTATTTTTACCCCTAAAAGGTAATCTTCTGAAAACCAAAACTGTAGTTTGGATCTCAACTGAAAAAAATTAAATTTTTTTGTTACCATCCACTATTTTTTACGATATATAATATGAATGGAAATATTTTTATTCAAAAAGGCGCCTTATCTGTTGCTGGTCAGATTATGGACAGTGACTTTTAGCTTAAAGAAACCCGGAGGACAACCTGTAAATGAATGATGATGAAATTATAAACCTGTTTTTGAAAAGAGATGAGAATGGAATTATAGAATTAAGTACTAAGTATCATCCCTATTGCTACAAGATTGCCTGGAATTTATTGGCAAATAGAGAAGATGCCGAGGAATGTCTGAATGATACCTGGTTTTCAGTATGGTCACAGATTCCTCCTACGCATCCTCCTGTATTGGCACACTTTTGCGGTCGGATTACAAGAAATCTTAGTATCGACCGTTTAAGGAAAAAGTTTGCAGGCAAGCGCCCGGATGTTCATATGGCAGATGTTATAGAGGAAATGGATCAGCTAAATGTAACTTATACCGTGGAAGAACAGCTGGCGGAAAAAGAACTGATGGAAACCATAAATCGTTTTTTGGAAGAAATGTCTCCAAAGGACAGAAATATTTTTGTACGAAGATACTGGTTTTTAGATCCTGTTTCTGCAATATCCAAAAAGCATCATATGTCAGCGGGAAGCGTGAAAATGAATTTATACAGAAACCGGAAAAAGCTGTTGAAACTGTTGGAAAAAGAAGGAGGACGCATATGAAAAAATTTGATTTTTCAAAAGAATTTGGTAATATTGATCCGAAATATATAGAGGAAGCAGAGCGGGAATGGAGTGAAAAAAAGGAAAACCGGAGGCCAAAAGGGTGGAGCAAAGCAGCAGCTGCCTGCGTGATCGTCACCTTGGGTTCTGTTATCTTTTCTAATCCACATATCCAGGCTGCAATAAAAAATATTACATTGTCCATAGGAGAAACCCTTGGTTTCCCCAAAAGCATTGAATCTTATACGGAAGTGTTGAATACCTCTAAAGAAGACAAAGGAATTACTGTAACATTAAAAGAAGTTGTTTTGGATAATGGGGTTCTGTTAACAAAGGTGCATGCAGAAAAAAAATCTTCCGGGCAAAAGGGCACGGATGATGGTCAGGATGCCTGGACCTTTGCCAATACACAGCTTGACATTGATTATCAGAAAACTACAATAAATGGACAGAAAATTGAAGAATACGAAAGCGGACACTATCTGCCGTATTCGGATGAGGATTTACTAAATATTGGACTGGATGAAAATGTCTATGATGCTGTTCTGGAATCCCGCTTTTCCCTTGGTGGGGATCTGGGAGAAAATCCGGAAGTACATTTGGTACTTGGTGCCTATCAAAATGAAAATCTTGGCGAAGATTATTTTGCAGAGTTTGAGTTTGATTTTTCTATTCCCCATGCGGAGCTTATGAAACAGACAGTTCATAAAAAGCTGGAAGATGTTTCTGTTAAAACAGAAGAAGGAACCGTAAAATTAACAGACTTTTCCATGAATAAACTGCAAAGTATAATTACGGCAGAAATTCCGGAAGAACTTGAGGAAAAGCTGTATAATGGTAATGAGATGATGCTTATGGGGACAGACAGTAAAGGAAATCAGGTACAGTATGAACTGCGCAGTAATTCAGCAGATGGTAAATCTCAATGGAGTTTTAAAACCAGTTTCTGGGGCATGTATCAGCTGGATTCTGACGGTCCGGTTCTTTTACTTCCGGATATTGACAGCGATTATCTGGAATTACAGCTTTATACCAGAGAGCCTTATATGGCTGCTGCAGACACTGTCTGGGTTGATGACGATTTTGTAGAAATTGGTGAGACTACAGAAGAAGTAGAAGAAGTTCCAGAGGATACTTTGGAGGGAGAGAATCCGTCAGATGCAGAGGAGCCGGTTGAAACTCAAATTATCGGAGGGGCAGATGCTCCCACAGAAGTAAGGCTTCAAGACGATACAGACCAGAAAGAAAATACCGACGCAGCAGATAAAACGGATGAAGATTATGGAACCGAAGAAAGCGCATATGATGGAACTACAGGTGAAATCACTGCAGAATCTGACTGGACACCTGTCGGTGAAAAAATAAGGATTCAGATTAAGTAGAGAAACGTGAATCTTCTTAAAAAATACCATGTCAAAGAAGCTTTGCATACCTGTTTTTTTCACTGTAAAAGGTAAATTGCTTTTCATTTGGCAGAATTTTTTATATAATCCAAGTGAGAAGCAAAACCGATAGGAAGAACAGGAGCAGAGCAAATATGAACATTGGAACGCAGATATTAAAAATACGAAAAGAAAAGGCGCTGACCCAGGAGGGATTTGGAAAAATATTTCATGTTACCAGACAGACTGTGTCTAATTGGGAGAATGAAAAGAGCTTCACGTTCATGGAAAAACAAATTCGTGCGATTTGACCAGATTTTGGGGAAAGCTGTTGTAAGATACTATCCTTCTTTTAAGTGGTTAGGATAATAAGAAACGCGAATATCAGTGGCTTATTTAGTACTGGAATATTCGCGTTTTTTATTTGATATCGCAAAGTTTTTATATTTTCAAATATATGTAATCAGTTGGCAGCCGGTTTTCTAAAAAGATTAAAAATTCCTGTCTGCTCAATCAATCTTGTGATGGTAAAGAAGATAAAGGAATCGATTGGCCACATGATCAAGTTCTTTACAGTACGCATTGGGAGGATTGCAAGGAATCCTTTTCCGTAGAGCATGTCCAGCCATAAGGTATTTAACAGAACATTTACAATCAGAACGACAACCAGTTTTGCAATCAGCACGCGACGGAAAGTGAGCTTATGTTTGTAGTAAAAACATCCATAAATAAATGCCGCGAGCATTGCGTTAAAGGTGAACCCAAAGAAAAATGGACCATCAGGGCGGATAAAGAATTTCACAATATCCAGCACACCGGCAAACAGACATCCGGTAATGGGTCCAAACAAATAATCAGCAATCTGGTTTGGGATACCGGAAAATCCAATTTTTACATAGGGACCGATATTGATAGAAGCAACTGAATTTAAAATCAGTGCCAGGGCAGCAAGCATTGCACAGACTGCCAGTGTAGAAGTGGTTTTCAGCTCTTTGGCTGAGGTGAGAAACATGTTCTTTGTTTTCTCCATAAAAAAATTACCTCCTTTTCTTTTTTCGCTCACAATAGGAGATAATTTATGGATTCATATTTATCTTCTGTTGCAGCGAGAAGCAATCCACGAACCGCAAGATTTCTCTTTTCGTCCTCCGGCAACTCTCCATCCGGAAGGCACTTTACGCTCATGAATTTACTCTGCATTACTTTACATGGGGCAGTATATAGCAAATTATTGGAAAAAGCAAGAAAAAAATATATAAAAATATAAGTTTTTGCAATTAAGAAAACAGACAAGAAATCGTGGCATTTTCTCCATATTTTCTAAAACTTTGTCCATATGTTTTTACAAAAATCAGACTATAATAAAAGAAAAAACCGTTCAGGAGGAATCATTATGGCAATTTTAGTTACAGGTGGTGCTGGTTATATTGGAAGCCACACGGTAGTGGAGCTTCAGAATGCAGGATATGATGTTGTGGTACTGGACAATTTAAGCAATGCAAGTGAAAAAGCACTGGACAGAGTATCAAAAATCACAGGAAAACCAGTGAAGTTTTATAAGGCAGACATTCTGGACAGAGATGCTTTAAATGATATTTTTGACAAGGAAACTATTGAGTCCTGCATCCATTTTGCAGGTTTGAAGGCAGTTGGAGAATCTGTGGTTAAGCCCTGGGAGTATTATGAAAATAACATAGCAGGCACTTTAACCCTGGTTGATGTAATGAGAAAACATAATGTGAAAAATATTATTTTCTCTTCCTCAGCAACTGTATATGGAGATCCGGCACAGATTCCGATTACAGAAGAATGCCCAAAGGGACAGTGTACGAATCCGTATGGCTGGACAAAATCCATGCTGGAACAAGTGCTTACCGATATCCAGAAAGCAGATCCAGAATGGAATGTTATGCTTCTTCGTTACTTTAATCCAATTGGCGCACATAAGAGTGGAACAATTGGAGAGAACCCAAATGGCATTCCCAATAACCTTATGCCATATATTACACAGGTAGCAGTTGGTAAGCTGAAGGAACTTGGTGTATTTGGAAATGATTATGATACTCCGGATGGAACTGGTGTAAGAGACTATATTCATGTTGTGGATCTGGCAAAGGGGCATGTAAAAGCGCTTAAGAAAATCGGGGAAAATCCTGGGCTTGCGATTTACAATCTGGGAACCGGAAAGGGCTATAGTGTTCTTGATATTGTAAAGAATTTTGAAGCTGCAACTGGTGTGAAAATTCCATATGTGATCAAACCTCGCCGAGCCGGAGATATTGCAACTTGTTATTGTGATGCATCTAAGGCAGAAAAAGAGCTTGGCTGGAAAGCAGAGAACGGTATCCGTGAGATGTGTGAAGATTCCTGGAGATGGCAGTCTAATAATCCGCAGGGATATGAAGAATAGGATGTATATTTAAAATAAGAGAGCTGTAAGATGCAGCCCTCTTATTTTTTTGAATAATTGACCTTATGTTATAAATGAACGCATTTTTTATCCTGAAATGTTCTATTTTTTAAAATTCTACAATTTTGTGCATGTTTTGTTAAATGTTGTTTATGTAATTTTGGGAAAGATAAAGATATAATTATATTCGGATTAAGGAAGTACGAAAATAAACCTGAAAAAACAGGAGAAAGAGAAGGAAAACATGGAAGAAAAAAGATATTTGAAATGGTACAACAAAGTCGGATACGGTTCCGGAGATGTGGCTGGAAATGTGGTATATGCATTCCTTTCCACCTTCGTAATGCTCTATCTGACCAATACTGTTGGATTGAACCCGGGTATTGTAGGAACATTGATTGCAGTATCAAAACTGTTTGATGGAGTGACCGATATTTTCTTCGGCTCTATGATTGATAAGACAAAAACAAAAATGGGAAAAGCAAAACCCTGGATGCTGTATGGTTATATCGGCTGTGCAGTTACTTTGATCGGTGTATTTGCAATTCCGGAAAGTCTTGGACAGACAGCGCAGTATGCATGGTTCTTTATTGCATATTCCCTGTTAAATGCAGTGTTCTATACAGCAAATAACATTGCATATTCAGCTCTTACAGCTCTGATTACCAAAAACAGCAAAGAACGTGTAGAAATGGGATCTTACCGTTTTATCTTTGCATTTTCTACCAGTCTTTTGATCCAGTCTGTTACTATCAAGTTTGTTGAGATTATGGGAGGGGGAGCTGCTGGATGGAGAATTGTAGCAATCATTTATGCCATCATTGGACTTATTATAAATACAGTTTCTGCATTATCTGTAAAAGAGCTTCCAGAAGAAGTCTTAAACGAAGATGCATCAAGCGCAGTAGATGAAAAATATAGCCTTATTGAAGCTGCAAAACTGTTATTTTCCAACAGATTTTATATTATGATCTGCGTAACCTACATTCTGCAGCAGATTTATTCCGCAATGCTCAGTATGGGTATTTATTACATGATGTATGTATTGAAAAACGAGGATCTGTTCCCGGTATTTTCCTGGGCAATCAATATCCCGTTAATCATTGCACTGGTTATTACACCATCTTTAGTAGCAAAATGGAAAGGGTTATATAAGCTGAATCTGGTTGGATATACCATTGGAACCATTGGACGTGCCCTTGTAGTAGTTGCTGCTTATATGGGAAGCGTACCGCTTATGATTGCCTTTACAGCCGTTGCTGCATTTGGTATGGGACCATGGCAGGGTGATATGAATGCGGTGATTGCTAACTGTTCAGAGTATACTTATCTGACAAAGCATAAACGTGTAGACGGAACCATGTATTCCTGTACTTCCCTTGGTGTGAAACTTGGAGGAGGACTTGGAACTGCGATTACAGGCTGGCTTCTGGAATTCAGCCACTTTAACAGTTCACTTGCTGTACAGCCGGATTCCTGCCTTAGCATGCTTCATACTATGTATCTGTGGATTCCAGTTGTGATTTGTGTAATCATTACTTTTATTATGTCACAGATGAATGTAGAAAAGGCAAATGAAGAATTAAAGAACAGTAAAATGCTGAAAGCAAAATAATCATTAAGATAACGAAATATAGCAATGGGATGTAACAATAAAAATGTCTAGAGGATGATTATGAACTATAGCGGCTTAAAAGAAGACAAAAGATTAATTGAAGCAGTACCGACCGCAAGACAGATTGCATATGAAAGCATGGAATTTTTCTGTTTCATTCATTTTACAGTAAATACCTTTACCGGAAGAGAATGGGGCGATGGAACAGAGCCGGAATCTATTTTTAATCCGACAGAGCTGGATGCAAAACAGTGGGCGAAAACAGCCGCAGAGGGCGGTATGAAGGGACTGATCCTTACCTGCAAACATCACGACGGATTCTGCCTGTGGCCATCAAAATACACCGAACACAGTATCAAAAACTCTCCATATAAAAATGGAAAGGGTGATATTGTAAGAGAAACAATGGAGGCTTGCAGAGAATATGGCCTGAAATTTGGTGTTTATCTTTCTCCTTGGGACAGAAACAATGAATCCTATGGAAAAGGAAAAGAGTATGATGACTATTATGTGAATCAGCTTACAGAGCTTCTGACAGAGTATGGTGATATTTTTGTAGTATGGTTGGACGGTGCCTGTGGGGAAGGCGCAAACGGAAAGGTACAGAAATATGACTGGCAAAGATACTACCAGGTAGTTCGCAAGCTGCAGCCAAATGCTGTGATCTCTATTTCTGGTCCTGATATCCGTTGGTGTGGAAATGAAGCTGGTGAGGTACGCCCAAGTGAATGGAGCGTGGTAGCAGCAGATATGAAAGATCCGGCTCTGACCGCAGAGTTAAGCCAGCAGGAGGATAATGAAGAGTTCCGTGAAAGACCATTGGATGAAACACAGTCTGATCTGGGAAGCAGGGAACGTCTTGCGAAGGAAGAACGACTTGCCTGGTATCCGGCTGAAACAGATGTCTCCATCAGACCGGGCTGGTTCTATCACGAAGAAGAGGATGATAAGGTACGTTCTTTTGAGAATCTGAAGGATATTTACTTAAAATCAGTTGGTGGAAATACTACACTTCTGTTAAACATCCCTCCGATGAAAAACGGAAAGATCCATCCAACGGATATTCAGAACCTGAAGCAGTTAGGTGACTTTATCAAAGAAAGCTTTTCCAATAATTTAGTGGAAGAAGCTGGTATTACAACCATTCCACCACTTGACTGTCGGGAGATGTCCCCAGAAGTTCTTAGAACCGATGATTATGAGACTTATTTCCTGAATGAGGCTGGAACCAATAAACTGGTTATCAAAATCAAATGGATTGAAAGAAAAAAACTACATTATCTTATTCTGAAAGAAGCAATTCCGCTTAGCCAGAGAGTTGAGGCATTTAATGTCTGCTATGAAGAAAACGGCAGCATAAAAAAATGCTATGAAGGAACAACTATCGGATATAAGAGAATCGTCGATTTGAAGGGAATCCATACAGATAGTCTGGCAATCGTAATTGAAGATTCCAGAGTTGCACCTGCGATGGCATTTGTGGGAGTATATTAAAATAGAAGAATAAGAAGTACATATGACTAGGGGAGAGCGTATGTAGAATATTAGTAATAAAAATAAATCAATTAAAAGCCCAGGCAGTTTTTGAACCTGGGCTTTCGTATACAGATCATTTCTTTTCTGGTTCAGTCATCTGATTCTCTTCATTTTGCCGCAGTTGTTTCCGAAACTGTGACGGCGAAGCGCCAAACTGTTTCCGGAAAAAGCGGCTGAAATATAATGGATTTTCATATCCGACCAGATTGGAAATTTCTGTAACATTGTAGTTTGTGGTTTCCAACAGAGATTTCGCATTTGAAAGACGCAGGTTCTGTATGTACTGGGCGGGTGTTGTATTCGTATATTGTTTGAAGTTCTGGATAAACCAGCTAACACTAATATTTTTCGAAGCTGCATATTTTTCAATATTAATCTGTTTATTGTAATGCATTCGGAAATAATCAACTGCCTGCGCCATGTCATCCATGATCATCGGATTCTTCTTGTGTGGTTTTACAAGAATCTGGCGGTGAAGAAGGATTAAAAGCTGCATAAAGTAATACACAAGAAGCTCTTCATAGTCATCTTTCCGCAGCTGCAGTTCTTCAATCATGTTCATGTACAGATGCTTGTATTCCATGGAGACCCCGGAATAAATCACATGAACGCCATCTACAATGCCGTATTTGCGGAGGATATTTTTGACGTTATTCCCAGTAAAATGAACCCAGTACACTTCCGGGTGGTCGGCACCATAATAGTAGTAGCGCTGTTCTTCTTTTGGACGGTACAAAACCATGTTTCCAGCAGAAACAATTTCCTCTTTTCCATCAAAATAGAAATGTGCTTTTCCAGAAGCAACGTAAAGAAGCTGGTAATCAAGCCGACCTCGCGGCCGGTGCGTTGGCAGCTTCTTTATTGTGTACAGACGGTAAGTACCGCAGCTCCCTATAAAAATAGGATGTTTTTTATCTTTAAAATCCAAGCGTGTCTGGTGCCAGTAAGCGGAGTTTGTGTACAATATAAATTACCTCCTTGTAAATATGCACAATTTTTATCGGAACAGATTGTGTATATTTCAAAATTAATAAAAAAGTGTATATTTTTGTGTCTTTACTTGTTAAATTATATCATTTTGTGCATGTTTTGTCGAACAGAGTTTATGTAATTTTTTAAAAAAACAGGTATAATCATATCAGATGTTAAAACAGAAAAATAATAATATTGGAGGAGCAAATATGATCGTACCAAAACACTACGAAAATCTGAATGTGTTACATGAAAACACCATGCCCCATCGAGCATACTACATGCCTGCATCAAAGGATATGGGATCTCTTGTACATGACAGAGAGAAATCTGACCGTATGGAGCTTTTAAATGGAAACTGGAAATTCCAGTTCTATAAGAGCATTTATGATCTTCAGGAAAAATTTTACGAAGCAGGTTATGACACTAAGGGCTTCGACGAAATTCCAGTTCCGGGAATCTGGCAGAACTATGGCTATGACAGCCATCAGTATACCAATGTCCGTTACCCAATTCCGCTTGATCCGCCATATGTACCACAGGAGAATCCTTGCGGAGCGTACGTACACCAGTTTGAATATAAGAAAGATTCCAAAGCACCAAAAGCATACTTGAATTTTGAGGGTGTAGATTCCTGCTTCTATGTATGGATCAATGGTGTCTATGTAGGCTACAGCCAGGTGGCTCATGCAACCAGTGAATTTGACGTGACCGATCATCTGAAAGAAGGAACAAACACTTTAGCGGTACTTGTCCTGAAATGGTGTGATGGAACTTATTTAGAAGACCAGGACAAATTCCGTATGACAGGAATTTTCCGTGATGTATATCTGTTAAAGCGACCAGAAAGTGTACTGTATGATTATTTTACCACTACATCTATAGGGGAAAATGGTGCAGAAATTGAAATTCGTGCGAATTTTCTTGGGGAGAGCAATGCAGCAGAAAATACTAAAATTGTAATCCGGAATCATGAGGGAAATACGGTGGCTACAGGTACATTTAAGAAATGTGACGATGAAAATTTTGCTTACAAAGCGGTATTAGATATCACAACCCCTGTACTCTGGAATCCGGAACAGCCATATCTGTATCAGGTGCTTTTCCTTTCCGAGAATGAGGTGATCATAGACCGTATCGGTATCCGTGAAATCCACTGTGAGGGAAGCGTAATCTATATTAATGATGTAAAAGCAAAATTTAAAGGTGTAAACCGTCATGACTCCGATCCGATAACCGGTTCCGCAGTAAATATGAAGCAGATAAAAAAAGATCTGATCATGATGAAACAGCACAACTTTAATGCAGTCCGAAGCAGCCATTACCCGAATTCTCCTTATTTCTATCAGCTTTGTGATGAGTATGGCTTATTTGTGATCGCAGAAGCTGATAATGAGAGCCATGGAACCCAGACACAGTACTTGAAAAATTCAGAGTGGGAAAATGTAGTTGAGCAGTGGAATAAAAGAATTGCAAATAACCCGGATTTCATTCCTGCAACCATGGATCGTACCAGACTTTGTGTGGAAAGAGAAAAAAACCGCCCATGTATTGTAATGTGGTCTATGGGTAATGAATGTGGATATGGATGTACCTTTGAGGAATCCCTAAAATGGACCAAAGAATTTGACCCAACCCGTCTTACGACTTATGAGAGTGCATTCTATCAGAGTACAGACCGTGAGTATGACTATTCCAATATTGATGTAGTTGGAAGAATGTACCCAGCTTTTTCTGAGATTGATGAATACATGGAAAAGAATCCGGATAAACCTCTTCTTCTGGTAGAATATTGCCACGCCATGGGAAATGGACCTGGAGACCTGGAGGATTACTTTGAATTGATCCAGAAGTACGACAGTCTTTGCGGAGGTTTCGTATGGGAGTGGTGTGATCATGCTATTTACAAAGGCCAGGCTGAAAATGGCAAGGGAATCTATTATTATGGAGGAGATCATGGCGAAGAAATTCACGATGGAAACTTCTGTATGGATGGACTGGTTTATCCTGACAGAACACCACATACCGGACTGAAGGAATATAAAAATGTATACCGTCCTGCGAGAGTGGTTTCCTATGACCAGATTACTGGTAAGACAATTCTCCATAATTACATGAACTATGTGGATCTGAAAGATTACCTGTATCTTGCCTATGAGACAACCGCAGATGGAAAGATAGTAAATTCCGGATGCATTCGCCTGGCGGAGAGCATTGCACCGCAGCAGGAGGGAACTGTTATTATTCCGGCAAATATCCCGGAAAGAGGAAAATGCTTCTTGAAGGTGAAGTATTTGCTGAAATCTGGAAATGGCTTACAGGAGACAGACAGTCTGCTGGGATTTGATGAAATTCCGTTGCAGAACGAGGATGGAAGAAACCAGAATGCTGTTATGCTCATGGAAACAGGATTAGTTGGCGGATTCATCAAAGTAACAGAGTCTGACCGTTATCTTGAGATGGAGAATAACGCCTTCCACTATGTTTTCAATAAACTGACCGGCTTGTTTGAAAACATGTCTGCAGCAGGAGAGAACATCCTGGATCGACCGATGGAACTTAATATATGGAGAGCACCAACAGATAACGACCGTAAGATTAAGCTGGAGTGGATGGATGCCCATTATGATCAGAGCTATGTAAGAGCTTATGAGACCTCTTACCAGGCAGAAGAATCAAAAGTAACTATCTTCACCCATATTGCAGTTGTTGCAGCTACTGTGCAGAAGGTTCTGGATATCCATGCTGTGTGGGAAGTAACTTCAGATGGCTCTGTTTCTGTAAAAATGAATATGGTAAAAGATATGGAATTCCCCATGCTTCCAAGGTTCGGGCTGCGCCTGTTCTTAAAAGATAACTTTAAGAATGTGACATACTATGGCATCGGACCGGATGAAAGCTATGTTGATAAATGCCGTTCTGGAAGTCATGGAGTTTATACCTCCAAGGTCGAAGATCTGCATGAAGATTATCTTCGTCCTCAGGAAAACGGAAGCCATACAGACTGCGATTATGTGTGCGTGAGCAATGATAAAATGACGTTGTCAGCTGCTGGGAAAAAAACGATTGCATTTAATGCTTCTGAATACACTCAGGAGGAACTGACAAATAAAAAGCACGGCTATGAACTTGAAAAATGTGGAAGCACTGTACTTTGTATTGATTATTCCCAGAATGGTATCGGTTCTAACAGCTGTGGACCGGTACTTTCCGAGAAATATCAGTTAAATGAAGAAAAATTCACATTTGATGTGAAACTGGTTCTGCATAATAGATAATTAACAAGATTTAAACATGACAGGCATGTCTCTAAACAGGGATGTGCCTGCTGCTTTTATGCACAATTTTATAGAAAAACAGACGAAATATAATAAAAATCGCATTTTGTGCATGCTTTGTAAAAATTAATTCATATGATTTTTGAATGGCAAGTTTTATAATTGGATAAATAAAGCCTATAAATGTATCAGATTAAAAGAGGGTAGGGAAAATGTATAAAGTATTGTTTATAATGCACTTTTAAAACAGTATCGTGATAATGGTGTAATCTCACAGTATTTGACTGCAATGGTCCATATCTTGCTACCAAGAAGGTTGGTAAGAACACCCCAAAGGCAGAACAGATTGAGCAGGATAATAAACTGCGGATGGACTGGAACAGAGAGGTTGACAGGGCTGTCATAAGTGAGGTTCCCATAGAGGATATTTTACAGATAAAGAGGGAACATATCACAGAGCCAGTAAAGAGATCGATTGAGCGATACGGCAATAAGCCCGAAATGCTCTCGCTTATCCTGAATATGGCAATAGCAGAGCTGGTACTGCTTATCACAAAGGTGCTTGAGGCTATAAAAGGCATTCACAGCAGGCAGCAGTGTGAAAATACTCACGAAGATAAAAACAAAGCCCAAAAGCAGGACAACGGAATACTTACAGCAGATGTGTTACCGCCAGAGCCTGTTATGATACCGGAAGCAGCCGCTTATCCGAAGTTAAAAAAGATAAAGACAGAACTGGACAGCCAGAATGCCATTATCTTTGAAGCTGAGAAACTAAGAGGCAGTCTTGAAATCGAAATGTCAAACTTAAAGGGACTGGCGAAGCTCATCAGAAAAGGCGATTTGCAGAGAAAGATTGACGAAAAGACGGATTATATCAACCGATTAAGGGCAGGACTCTCAAACATGGTTCGTAATAGCGGTTTTGAAAACATGAACGAGTTCCTGCTGACATTCAGAGAATGCAGGAATGCTTATACGGATTATCAGAGACAATACGAAATCTGGAAGAATGCCTGCAGAAAACCGGATACACCTACGCATAAGGATGAAAAACTGTCGGATAAACTTGCAAGACTACAAAGGGAAGCCGCTGAAAACCAGAACAGTATCAGCAGGCAGACAAATGACAGAGGGGTAAGATAATATGCTCTTTGTTTTATATTCTTTTGACGGAATTACGATAGAATATTGGAACTTAACATGATATAATAATAGAAAATTT
Source organism: Blautia faecis (assembly GCF_027662325.1). NCBI lineage: Bacteria > Bacillati > Bacillota > Clostridia > Lachnospirales > Lachnospiraceae > Blautia > Blautia faecis. The sequence goes on from NZ_JAQDKY010000047.1 coordinate 22,913, forward strand.
TAAGAAAGAAGTGAGAACGATATGAAAATTATCCGAGGTAACTACTCAGTACAGTTGATGTAAACTGTTGGCAGATTGTGCTGAGGTTAAAAGAAACTTGCCAGTAGTCGTTGACTGTACTGCCCTGATGCTTGAAATACAATATGTAAAGGAGTACAGTTATGCGTTATATAAAAGAAATATTAAAGAAAAACAGCATATGGGTATTGGTCTACATTGGACTAGGTATATTTAATTCATTTGTGGCTAATTACAAGGTTGACTATTTCCAAAAGGTTATTGATGGATTGGCTGATAGAACACTTGCATTTGCAGGAGTTGCAACATATGGCTTTATTTTGCTGGTAAATTACGGTATGAATTATCTGGATAATTACCCTGAAAAGAAGTTGGAACATGGTATTTATCTGGATTTTAAGCTTTTGTCACTTAGAAAAATAAGTACAATCGATTATACGGAATATCAGAAAATAGGTACGGGCAAACTTGTTCAAAGGATTGAGAATGGTTCAGCAGCAGGAAGAAATGTATTATTCAATTTCTGGTTGTGTTTGATTCGTGACTTACTTCCTACCATTGGTTTTAGTATATACTTTATTTGGGAAATAGATGAAAAAGTCACTTATGTACTGTTTGTAGGCTATACGGTTATTTTTATAATAACCAACATTCTATTGAAGTTTCTTTATAAAATAAAAGAAAAGATTTTGAATAGTGAAGAACTATTAAATCACTATTTGGTCAGAGGCTATATGGAAATGTTGGTATTTCGTATGAGTAAACAGTTCCCGAGTGAAATAAAGAAGACTTGTAATGCAAAAGAGGATATTGTTTCATCAAAAGTAAAAATGAATCTGATTCATGAAGCATTCTTCACAATATTTGCACTACTTGTGGCAATGTTAGATATTGGTATTCTTTTTTATGCATGGAAAACGAAAAACCTTACAGTAGGTTCTGTGGTTGCACTAATTGCACTGATTGAAAATGCTTATACGCCAATTGCCATTTTTAATGTACTTTATGTCCAATATAAATTAGACAAGGCGTCATATAAGAGATTTGAGGAATTTTTAGGCTTAAAAGACGATGTTCAATTAAGAAACGGTAACGCAATAAATACAAATGTTGGAAAAATTGCAATAAGAAATTTATCATTCCAATATGAGGAACGGAAAATTATAGATGGCTTGAGCCTGTCAATACAAAAGGGAGAAAAAATAGCTTTTGTAGGAGAAAGTGGTTCCGGAAAATCGACCTTGATTAGGATATTATTAGGGTTGCTAAAATATAATCAAGGAGAAGTTCGCTTAGGAGACATGGAGTTAAAAGAAATTTGTCTTAATAATCTGTATGATAGAGTTAGTTATCTATCACAGGATGCCCCTGTTTTTGACGGAACAATAAAAGAAAATCTGGTATTTGAAAAACAAGTGTCAGAAGAACAAATGCTGGAGGCATTGAGTGAAGTGCAACTATCTCATTTAGTTGAAAATCTTGCGGAAGGTTTAAATACTGAAATTGGTGAGAAAGGTACTTGTTTATCGGGTGGAGAAAAACAAAGACTTGCATTAGCTCGCTTGTGGTTTGAAGACTCCGAACTTGTCATTTTGGATGAAGCAACATCTGCAATGGATAATTTAACAGAAGAAAATGTAATGAAGTCAGTTATGCAAAAAATGAAAGATAAAACTGTCATTGCCATTGCACATAGATTAAATTCCATTGTATGTTTTGACAGAATTATTCTCTTTAAAGAAGGGAGGATTGTTGGACAAGGTACTTTTGAAGAACTACTACATACAGATTCTTATTTTATGGACTTGTATAATGCGAATGTGAAATAATTGTTTTTTTTAGGTTGAAACTTGTAAAAATACAAAGGGATTGTTGCTCTTGCACTTTTTTAATTGTTAGAGGAGCAGTCCCTTAGTGTACTTAAAGTTCAATAGAGTCTTCTGTGTCTACCCATATCTGCATAGTTCCATCCAGATATAGTTTTGCATATTCAAGAGGTTCATCAATAGCAAGAGCATTTAATGCACACTGAGAGCATGGTGTAGTTTTAATACCATCTTCAGCCTTATCGCAGTCAATACGAAGCATACAACCAGCATGGGTGTAGATGTCTATGCTGTTCCGGTACATATTTTATTCTGCAAATACTGTTCTCATCGTATCCTATCTCCTTGTCATTCAATCAATCATTAGTTACAAAAATCAGAAGCATTTCAATCAGTCCACCATGTCACTTTTATTTTGTGTTATACTGTTTTATATGATTTTCTTGCCCTTGTATTTGCCCTTATCAGAGTTCGTAAACATTGACGGGACGATATAACACAAGGGAAACAATAAGGGAAAGCTCACCTGCGATAAACCCAGTGTTTTCAAGGGCTTGCGGAGAATTTAATAACAAAATATAACAGCTATTAAATCTCTTAAAACAGGTGAAATCTCAATCGGAAGTTGTAGTAAAGGAGCTTACAATGGGGTTTTGGATTTTTATGTTGATTATGGATTTGCTTCTTCCATTTACGATGATTGGTTTTGGAAGATATTTTATGAAAAAGGCTCCAAAGGAAATAAATTCAGTATTTGGATATCGGACTTCGATGTCTATGAAGAACAAAGACACATGGGAATTTGCTCATAAATATTGTGGTAAAGTCTGGTATGTCTGTGGAATGGTTATGTTGCCGATAACAGTAATATTCATGCTTTTAGTGATTGGAAAAAATGAAGATTGTGTTGGGAGTATAGGAGGAATTATCTGTGGTGTTCAACTTATTCCTTTAATTGGGTCTATTCTCCCAACAGAAATAGCATTAAAAAAGAATTTTGATAAGAATGGAACAAGACGATAAATTCAAGTTGAACAAAATCG
>NZ_JAQDKY010000048.1:0-9632 GCF_027662325.1 Blautia faecis
AAAGCATTTGCTGTCATGGCAATAATCGGGAGCTCTGCCTTTCTTTTATCCTGTAAATTTCTGATACATTTGGTTGCCTTATAGCCGTCCATATTCGGCATCTGGATATCCATCAAAATCATATCATAAGTTCCGGCCGGCATCTGCTCTATTTGATTTACACACTGTATGCCATCTTCCACCCGGTCAATGACAAGCCCTGTTTCTTCAAGTATTGCAATTGCTATTTCTGCATTCAGGTCATTATCCTCTGCCAGTAAAATATGTTTTCCACGTAAACGGATTTTCATATCCGCGGCATCTGTTTTTTCTGATTTCTGCCCGTAATAGTTTTCGTCAGCCTTTTTTTGTGTCAGGATAAGGGTAAACACTGTTCCTTTTCCCAGTTCACTTTTCACGTCTATGCTGCCGCCCATCAGATCCACATATTTTTTTACAATTGCCATTCCAAGACCTGTACCTGCAACTTTACCAACGGTCGTATTCCGTTCCCTTGAGAAGGAATCAAACAGAGTTGGAAGAAATTCTTTGCTCATTCCGATTCCTGTATCACGAACCTCTATCTGAATTTTCACAGAATTCTCCTGTTCACATGGAAACTCCTGTACAGCGACCGTAACGGTTCCTCCTGCCGGTGTATATTTAACTGCATTACTGATCAGGTTTACCAGAATCTGTTTTGTTTTTGTAATGTCACACAGTACATGCTGATGCTACACCTGTGTTTCAAATATAAGGTTCAATCCTTTTTGGTCAGCCTGCGGTTCAAATACACTTTTTATCTCATCCACAGTCTGATCAATCCGGGCATAGCTTTCATCCAGTTCCACTCTGCCACTTTCAATACGAGCCATATCAAGTACATTATTGATAATTGCCAGCAAAAGATTTCCAGACTGTTCGACCGCCCTCTGATAATGAAGCAGCTTCGGATCTGTCAGTTCTTTTTTCATCAGCTGGTTATACCCAAGTAATGCATTCATCGGTGTACGGATATCGTGGGACATATTGAAAAGAAACGCAGACTTCGCAGCATTTGCATTTTCTGCCTGTGTCTGGGATTCTCTTGCCTTCATCTCAGCAGCTTTTGCCTTTTTCAGCAAATAAATGAACATTCCCAGTATCAGTACAAATACCAGAGAAAACATAATGATAACCATCAGGAAATTATCCTTCACAAAATCAGTAAACGTAACTCTTTTTAAAGAATCTTCATACATGGCTACTGCTCCTGTCAGCTTTGAAGTCTGGATGGATTTCAAAGTCTTATTCAGGATTGACATAAGGATCGTATTTCCCTTGTCTACTGCAAATGATGTATTTGCTGTTTTGGTCAGAAACACACTGTGCATTTTTTTGTCATTGACATACTTCATTGCCTGTCCGGACCTGGCGATAAAACAGTCTGCTTTCCCCTTACGTACTGCCTGCTCCGCGTCTTTTATCGAATTATATTCTTTAATATTCCAGTCTGGATAATTATAAGTAACATACCATTTATATTTGGAATTTTCTTTTGCGATAGCAACCGTATTTTCTGCACTTATCTGAATTTGCCAGATCTGCATACAGATAATATTTTTCTTCTCCCATAGGCATGTCGGAAAAGAGCATTGTTTTTGCACGTTCATCCGTATAGGACAGAGAACTCATCAGGTCAATCTCACCATTCTGCAGCTTTTTCAACAATTCTTCCCAATTGCCAGTGACATAGTCATAATCCCATCCGGTATAGGCAGAAACCGCCTGCTCATACTCATATCCATAACCACTCCGACTTCCATTTTTGTCTGTGATATGATAAGAATCTTCATACCATGCCGCTTTCACCACCTCGGATTGTGGTTTCGCTGTTACATTTGTCTTAGTTGTCTCTGTCGCATCAATATCTTCATCTAAATCTGCCGCCCTGACCGGGGCTGCCAGAAACACAACACAAAGAATACTGCACAACAAAAGACTTCCATATTGCCGCATCCTGCTCTTATTTTTGTTACTCATCATTTTTCTTCCTTTTCTGGCAATCGAATTTGTCTTACTGTAGTTTCTACTTTAAAACCATTTGCAACGTATCCTCTATTTTTTTACTGTCAATAGGTTTTGCAATATGTGCATTCATTCCGGCATCTATGCAGTTCCTGATATCATCCTGAAATGCATTAGCTGTCATGGCAATGATTGGTATCTCTTTTGTATCCATACGGTTCAATGTCCTTATCTGTCTGGTTGCTTCTAATCCATCCATTACCGGCATCATAATGTCCATAAAAATAAAATCAAATCTGCCTGGAACGGATCGGGAAACAATATCCACAGCCTCCTTGCCATTTTCTGCCGTAGTCACAACCATCTTTTCATCCTCCAGCAGCATTTTTGCAATTTCCAGATTAAGCTCATTATCCTCAACTAATAATACACCCTTACCCGACAGATCAGGCTTTTCCTCTTTTTTTTGCTGTTCCTTCTCAGCATTATGATCAATCTCAAGTGGTATCGTGACGGTAAACGTTGTACCTACATTTTCTTTACTTTCCAGTTTGATTGTTCCGTTCATCCTGTCCACAATATCTTTTACAATAGAAAGTCCAAGTCCGGCACCACTATATCCACTCGTTGTTTCTTTTCCTTCCCGGGCATAGGATTCAAATGCATGTTTCTGAAATTCTTCACTCATACCAAGTCCCGTATCGGAACATACAAATTCAAAAACTGCCGTCTTGTCATCACTTGAAATCTCATTGAAATACAGGATTACTTTACCACCTCTTCGGTTATATTTAACGGCATTTCCGGCAAGATTCATAAGAAGACGGTTTAGATATTCCTCACTGCCAATAAAATATCTGTGATGAAAAGTACTCATGGAAACTCCGCCTTCAAAGCTGATACCATACTCCTTTGCATTTATCTCAACAATCGAAATCTGTTTTGCAAGCATCGCAATCAGATCAAAAGGCTTGTGTTCCAACTGCAATGTTCCGGATTCTACTCTTCCGATATCCAGGACATTATTCAGAAGAGACTGCAGATAGTCCATCGATTGCATTACCTTCGCTTTACATTCATACAGTTTTTCCTTATCGCCACAATAACGCTCTGATATATTGATCATCCCAATAATTCCATTTAAAGGTGTCCGGATATCGTGGCTCATATGTCTCAAAAAATCTGTCTTTGCACTATTCGCCTTTTCTGCCTGCTTCTGTGCCTCTTTTGCCTTTTTCTCTGCAATTCTGGCTTTTTGGAGTAATCCAAGTATCAGTATCAGCACGATCAAAAAAGCAGATACAACAAGCACCGTAAAGCCCCAGAAATTGTCCCTTATAAACTCCCTTACCGTAACTTTCTTCAGATTACTGTCATACATATACACAGCATTGGAGAATTTTGAAGCAGACATTGTTTTTATAGTCTTATTCAGGACAGACAGCAGCATGCTGTTTCCACGTCTGACTGCAAATGACACCATACCGTACTTTTCCAGAAAAACACTATGCAGTTTATTATCATCGGAATATTGTTCCAACTTGCCTGAGTCCATAATCATGCAGTCTGCTTTTCCATTATAAACAGCCTTCTTTGCATCCTTCCATGTAGCATATTCCTTCACATGCCACTGTGGATAATTGTAGGAAACATAAGACTTCAAATCACTGTCTTCTCTTGGTATCGCAACCGTATTTTCAGCATTTTCATCAAAACTATTTTTAACCGTTGCAGCCGCCATATTATACTTCCAGACAGTATCTGTTAAATCATAGCCCAGATCTTCGGCAGCATTCGTATTTTGCATCACATGAAAAATCATATCAATTTCTCCATCATGCAACGCTTTTTGCATATTCTCTTGTGAATCATAGCCCTTCAGGTCAAATTTCAAAGTCTGTCCTTCCAGGCAGTTTTGCGCAAGCTGGGTGTAATCCATGATCAGGCCGCTCACTTTTCCGGTTTCTGTATCAAGAGTACTGACCCCGCCATCGTTTATCAAATAACCGATTTTGATCGTTCCATGCTCTGACAGCCATTTATGTTCTTCTCCCGTCAGAAAATAAACGCTGTCCGCTGACAGAAACAGCTTATGCAGTTCATCTGCATAATAAGGATCATCATCTGTGATCCTTCGCATAGCATTATCCAGCTCTGCCTTTAAATCAGAATGACTCTGGCCGATTGCAAAATATATTTTTGAACTTCCGATATTCGTTACGGCCGCCATTCCGTACCCATCCAGACGGGAATCCTCTAACGATACAAAAGCGTCAATTTCTCCGTCTGCAATTTTTTTCACACCATCCTCAGGATTTGAAACATTGACATGCTGTGTATGCAGATCATATTTCTTTTCCCACTCGTTCAATACCATTTCCGGCAGGTAATCCATAAGCACTCCAATCTTTTTCCCATTAAAAGATGCAGTGTCTGAGGATGAGATGTCTGTATGATCGAGTTTTGCGAAGACATAATATCTTTCGTCTCCCATTGGAATACCGGAAAAAAGCATATTCTCTGCCCGTTCCTCCGTATAAGAGATTCCTTCTATCATATCCAGCTCATCATTTTTTAATTTGTCGAAACAATTTTCCCATGTACAATCTACATATTCATAGTTCCACCCGGTATAACCTGCGATTTTCTGCAGATATTCATAGCCGTATCCGCTTCTTTTTCCATTTCCATTTATCTTATCATATGTATCTTCCGGTACACCAATCCTGACAACTCTCTCTTTCTGATTTTCTGCTGCAAAAGCATAAACCGGACAGATTGAAAAAAGGATGTAACTGCACAATATAATAATGATACCCCTTTGCAATACTGATTTATTCATTTTTATCCCTTTACATGGCATTGTAATTACACTAAATTTGCATTTTTCTATTTTACAGGATCAAAATACCCGATAATTCCAATATAGCCATCTTTTTTTAATGGAGTCCACAATGTGTGCAGTTTCAGATTATACATTTGTCTTTTGTTTTCAAGTCTTGCTTTTATCTGTAATGAAATTTCTTTATTCTTTATTGAGGTCTGCTCCAACAAATCTATGATATTTTGAATATCTTCTTCACTCACTTCAAACACTTTGAATAAATCAATTCCCGGATCATCTTTCTGGTATATCATCTTCTGTTTTTCATTTATTATAGTTAATTGGCCCGAACTTGCATTGTAATCAATCGAATTTATGCCACTGTTCGCTTTGAAGAAATCGATTTTTTCCTGCATGACCTTGACAAGACTTTGTGAATATATCTGGTTCGGTAAGAATTTATCACTAAGTATTTCATTCGAAAGTCTCTGTATTTCATGATAATGTTTATTATCATCCGTCTCTTTACCAGGCATTTTTGAAAGCTGAATACCCAGTTCTTTCAGGCACTTAAGAAGGATGGGATTAAATTGTCCACATTGCCCATCCAGGATCATTTGAATCGCTGTGTCATGATCAAATGCTTTCTTATAACATCTTTCACTTGTAAGTGCGTCATAAACATCGACAATTGATACCACCTGTGCAGAGATTGGTATTTCTTCACCTTTCAAGCCATCCGGATAACCCTTTCCGTCCCATCTTTCATGGTGCCATCTGCTGATTTCCCATGCAGTATGCACCAGTGGATGATCTTGCGGAAAGTCCATATCCTTAATTATAACTGCGCCAAGCTCACTATGAGTTTTCATAATTTGAAATTCTTCATCTGTAAGTCTGCCTGGCTTATTCAATATTTCTTCCGGAATACGAATCTTACCAATATCATGAAGGGAAGAAGCAGTTGTAATCAAAGCAATATCTGCCTCTGTCAAAGGATAAGCATCTGTTACTTTTACCAGTTGTCTCAGCATCATCTCCGTTGCTGTTTTTATATGCAGGATGTGTTCTCTGCTCTCGCTATTACGGGACCCCAATATATTACTCATAATCCGGATCATGATATTATTATTTTCTTCTTTTTCGTAAACCTGATCATAAACCACATTTATCAGATGCTTTTGATTCATATAGAGGCCCAAAGTATTCTGAACTCTTTTCTTTACAATCACAGAATCAAATGGTCGTGTGATATAATCCGTGATTCCCAGCTCATATGCTTTACGCATAGTATCAACAGCATCTTCAGAAGATATCATGATTACAGGAGTTTCAGCAATACACTGGCTTCTTTTCATTATTTTCAAAACTTCAAAACCATTCATCTGTGGCATATTGATGTCCAAAAGCATCAGATCAATTCCAATATTTTCTCCTATCATCTGGATTGCCTGATTACCATTTTCAGCTTCCAGATAATTATAAGTTTCTCCGAGAATCTCCTTCAATATGTCCCTGTTTAATTTTGAATCATCTACAATCAGGATTTTTTGTCTTTTATCCATATTTTTTATTTCCTTTATCCACTCGTTTTTTATGATCTTCCAAGCACTTGATTCAAGACAGAAAGTCATGTCGCATCACTTAATGCTACAGTCCCTTCTTAATTTCTTCAATCGTCAACTCATATACTTCTTTTCCTCCAATAGCTTCATAGCACTCTCGCATTGTCATATTCTAGAGCGTGTTTGAAAAATCATTCCTGCAATCTGCACGCCCCACTTTGCGGTATATTTCACCCGAATTCGGTTGCCGTAGCCCGCTACGGCGCCCTCATCCGGGTGAAATCTCCCACAAATTGTGACGCACATCTTGCAGAAAGCCTTTTTCAAACACGCTCTAGTCCTCCTGTCAATTGTATTCCACTAATTCATGAACATCTGCTAATCAATTATGTATATACCTTAAAATCGTTTTTATAACTTCATCAATCACAATCGGCTTTGACAAATGTGCATTCATTCCTGCATCCAGTGATGCCTGAACATCTTCAGCAAATGAATTGGCTGTCATTGCTATAATAGGAATGTTTTTTCCATCCGGTCTGTCATTCATCGCCCTGATTGCTTTTGCCGCTTCATAACCGTTCATTTCAGGCATCATGATATCCATCAGGATTACATCAAATGTGCCTTCCGGATGATTCCTGAAAATCTCAACAGCATTCTTTCCATCTACAGCTCTTTCTACATTCATTCCAAACTCTTCCAGCTGCACGGTCGTAATTTCTGCATTCAGCTCATTATCCTCTGCAAGAAGGACTTTCACACCTGTAAGATTTACCTTTTCAGAAAAACCTGTGTCTGACTTATTACATTCCTTATCTGTAATTTCCAGAGGAATATCCACAGTAAAAGTGATTCCCTCATGCTTTTTGCTTTGCACGGAAATGGTTCCACCCATCATATCTACATACTTCTTTACGATAGCCATCCCCAGTCCAGCTCCATGGTACTGCGTTCTCACATCGGAATCTTCCTGTGCAAATTCCTCAAAAACTTCTTTTGTAAATTCCTCACTCATGCCAATACCAGTATCCGAAATGCGGTAATGCATATTTATATATCCATCCCCGCCCTTTTCCTGACACCGGGCTTCAAATGTAATCGTCCCTCCATCCGGAGTGAACTTCACGGCATTGCTCAGAATATTAACCAGCACATCTCGCAGACGTACAGGATCCACAAGTACATTTGGGATCTTTACTTCTTCACGCTGGATCTTAAAGCTGATATCCCTGTTCGTAAGAAAGCCTTTTGTAATATCCAGTGCAGAATCTGTGATACTTTTCAAATCTGCCGGTACCGGATTGTATTTCACTTTTCCACTTTCCACGCGAGTCAGATCTAATACATCATTGATCAGCGACAGTAAATACTCTGAACTTTCATCAATCTTTTCCAGACAATTTTTCACTTCGTCTGAAGGATTTTTTTTCATTGCAATACCGGTAAATCCCATGATTGCATTCATCGGTGTTCTCATATCATGGGACATATGTGACAGAAATGCTGTTTTTGCCTTGTTTGCAGCCTGTGCATGCTCTGCCAGTTCCGCCATTTCCTCAGCTTTCTCCTGGTCCGCCTTCTGAGCTTTTTTTCTTGCACTGAGACGCACCATTATCACAGCCATAGCAGTCAGCAGCCATCCAAAAATAAGAAGAACCCAAACAGTAACAGCAGGATGCAGACGGATCCAGTCAACAAATGTCAGCTCTGTTGCTTTGTATGTGGTATACTGTGCTGCAAGATCTTCAACAAGATTTTGGGGCATGGCATACATTGCTTTCGTCAGAATACCAGCCAGCGCATGGTTCTCAGTTGATGAAATTACCATGCGGTAGGTGAATGTAGGCTGTTCCAGCAGAGTATATGTCATGGTGCCCGTAGTGTCACTGTTCACAAACGCCTGTGCCATGTAATAGTAGACGAAGGCAGCATCTGCTTTACCCTCACGGACAGCTTCCATCATTTCCTGTCGGGTACTGCACATCAGTTTTTCTGCACCGGGTGCCATTGCATCTTCAATTGAATTTGATGCTGTCTGGTCAACAGTAGCAACAACATTAATTTTTCCATCAAAGTCACGCCGTGTCACCCTTGCCAGCTGCATCGTAATGAAAGGTGCAGTAATCCCCCATTTTTTCGTCTCAGCATAGTTATCTGTTTCCAGGCGTGCATCGATGCTCATATCTGTGGTTTCCGTATTTTTCTGATAAGCAATATACTCATCTCTGGTAGCAGGTGTAAGAAACTCATAGGAAATCCCGGCATAGTCTGCAATTTTCCGGAAGTAATCCGGGATAATACCCTTCATCTCACCATTTTCATTATAAGAATATGGATAACGGGTCGGATCACACAGAACATGAAGCGGGTTGTCCTTGGAATACTGTGAAATAATACTTTTTTCTTTCTCCGTATATTCCAGATTCTTAGTTTCTATGCTTTCATAATTTTTATTGTAAAGCGTCGTTTTCCAGTCACCCTCAACCGCATTCATCTGATCGATCGCATAATTGATCTCATTCAGCAATTCTGTATTGCCCTTTTTAACAATGACATAGAAATCGCTGCTGCCAAATTTCTCCACGATTCGCTCATTGTTTGTTTTTCTCAGAGAACTGGTAACAATCGCATCAACTTTTTCGCTCTGAAGGGCTTCATTCATTTCTGTGGTCGTATCAAAATAAGATGGAACATATGTAAATCCTTTGTCGTCTGCAAAATCCGCAAACTCTTCATTCCGGGTGTTTCCGTTCAAAAGCGCCACACGCATACCGTTGTAAGTGCTGTAATTGCCGTCCACAATCGTGCTGTTGTCACTGCGGACGGTCAGCATCCCATAATTGGTTCCGATCGGACGTGAAAAATCAAACTTTTCTTCTCTGTCCGGTGTTTTGCGGGCAGATGTTACCATGTCAATCTCGCCATCTTCAAGCATCTGCTGCATATCATCCCAGCTCTGATCGTATCCAACATATTCGTAATCTACATCCCAATAACGAGCCATCAGCCGAAGAAAATCATAGCCATACCCGCTGCGGTTGCCTTCTTCATCCATCACATGATAACCATCCATGGCAAAGAAACCGACTTTGACAGTTTCATGCTGCGAACTGTCCTCGGCTGCATATGCAGTCTGGGGAGAAAATATCATACACACGCATACAAAAGCCAGTAATACTGCCACATATTTCTTTGCTCTCGAAATCATATTAAATCTCCTGTCTGTCTGTCTGTCTGTCTGTCTGTCTGTCTGT
>NZ_JAQDKY010000048.1:9642-24482 GCF_027662325.1 Blautia faecis
AAATATATTTCTCTATACATCTCCTTGTCAACCTCCTGGTTTAACAAAATTGCACTGCCGCATCAAATCCATTTGTCACTGTTCAGTAGCCTGCATTTCTGTACCCCCCCCACCAGATTTTATACTTCTGATTGTTTTTTCCAGCACCTTCATCTCAACCGGTTTTGAAATATGTGCATTCATACCGGCTGCCAGAGAATGCTGAATGTCCTCTGAGAATGCATTGGCAGTCATGGCAATGATCGGAATCTTCTTTGCCAGTTCATGGGAACTTCTGCGGATTGCCTTCGTCGCCTCATAGCCATTCATAACAGGCATCTGCACATCCATCAGTATCATGTCATAATCACCTGGAGCAGACTGTTCAAATGCTTTCAAAATCTCTTCGCCATTTTCACAGATGGTACATTCCGCACCTTCAATCTTTAACAGTTCCGTCAGGATCTCTGCGTTCAACTCATTATCCTCTGCACACAGGAATTTCATTCCCTGCAGAATATTTCCATCCTGCTCATCTGTTTCTTCTTGTGCCGCCAGAGCAACCGTTCTATCCTCTGCAATCTTCAGATCTATGAGAACTTCAAAACAGCTTCCCTGTCCCGGTTCACTCTCCACATCAATGGTACCTCCCATTGCCTCAACCAGATTCTTAGTAATCGCCATTCCAAGTCCGGTTCCCTGTATTTTATTTGTAAGGGAACTTTCCGCACGGGTAAACGCATCAAAAATTGTATCCTTGAAATCTGCCGACATTCCCATACCATTATCACTAACTAAGAAACGATACTTTGCATAGACAGATGACTTTGTCTCACATTCTTCTACAAAGAACTGAATTCCCCCACCTTCCTGGGTATACTTCACTGCATTGGAAAGCAGGTTGCTGAAAATCTGCATCAGGTGAACCTGATCCCCATTCACCCACTCATGCTGAATATTTTCTTTTATGATTGTAAGGGTCTGCTGCTTTTCATATATTTGAGTATGAAATATAGTGTCAAGTTCCTGTACAAGATCCAGAATAGAAAAGTCAGAATACTTGAAGACTGTTTTTCCTGCTTCAATCTTACTCATATCCAAAACATCATTAATGATTCCTAACAGATGCTGTGATGAAATATCTATTTTATCTGCATACTCTATAACTTTTGCTTTATTACCTGCATCATGTCTGATCAAAGACGTAATACCAATGATTGCATTCATAGGTGTACGAATATCATGTGACATATTAGACAGGAAATCCGTTTTCGCCTTATTTGCATTTTCCGCTGTCTGTAAAGCCTCTGTTGCAACGTTCTTTGCCTTTTTCAGTTTTTGATTGACTACTTCCATTTCCTTCATTGTTTGTAAATGAAGTTCATTATTTCTTTTTTCATATTCTGCTTTTTGATCTGCAAGACTAAGTCTGGAAATACTGTAGAATAATCCGGCAAAAAGTAAAAGTATAAAACCTGCCATGAGTGTTGTTGTACACAACACCGTTTTCTGGTAATCCCTCAGCACATTGTCAATAACTCCCTTTGCCACAATACATACCAAAATGGTGTTGTTGCTTTCTATCGGGCAATACCCCAGATAATAGGGGTTCTGTTTTCCCAAAAGTGCAACTCCGGATTCTCCGTTATCAAACTTCTTTTTGAACAAATCAGCCTCTTCTTCTGTAATAGCCTGTTCCCCTTTTAAATGTTTTAACAAGGAATAATTACGCTGGTATTTATCACCACTCAGGTTCGTATACGTAATATTTCCGTCATGATCCAGCATGAACAAATATGCTTTCCCATAATAACCTTTCAGTTTTAACATGGAATCCAGTTTCGAATGATCATACACAGTTCCAATTGCCGTATAAGTTTCCCCATTGATAGTGTATTCCTGACATGGGATTGCAACCAGATAACCGTCTTTTTTCTCCTGATCATAATCAAGACGCACCAGTTTTCCAATATTGTATCCATTCTTTAAGTCCAGCAGAAATTTACTTGGCATATCAATCCGCATTTTTGTTCCACCTGCTGATATTGCCTGACCATTTTCCTGAAGGAATATAAGTGTACTTTCCGATTCTTTTTCCCATGCTTCAAAGAAACTTTTGTTCACATCCGTTTCAAGAGACAGCTCCCTCTCATGAAGTAAAAATTCCTCAACCAACTGCAGCTGGTTGTAGTATCCACTCACTTGAAGATCATAGGTCTGCTGTATCTGTTCAACAACAGCTCCCATACTGCTTTTTCCATTTTCGCTGATATACTTGCCAGACTTACTTATAAGATACTTTATACAAACTAAGCTTAAAAGAATAATAAGTAGTATAAGCAATAGCCTTGTTATTTTTTTTCTTTTATTTACCGTTTGTTCTATCTCCACTTTTACTGTTCAACCTCTATATAATCTTCCGGTGCTGACGGCTGCTGTCCTTTTGACATTGCTTCGGTCCATGCACTTGATAATGTTGTATCTTTAAGCTGCTCAATCTCACATTTCGGATTTATTTTTTTCAAAACAGACATTGTGGTGTCTGTAAGAAGAATCGAGTATTCCTTTTCTTTGTCTATTTTCTTATCATTAACTGTCAAGTCCTTTAACAAAAATCCGCTTTCCGCTTGATTGACGATCATTTTCATACCGGATGCAATTGGTAATTCGTATTTATTGGTTACGTAAAAATTCTCATCAGCATCGGCGAGATAATTTTCCACGAGTTCATAAACCTGTTTACCATTCATTTTTGCAACATATAATGCTGTATCTGAACTCTTCGCTGTCATCATGCCAACCCGGCTGCTGGTGCATTCTCCTTTGTACATAGAAGAAGTGAAATAATAATATGGTGCCAGAGCCAGCTGTGCATCATTTTCTTCTCTGATCGTAGTTAAAATGGAAGATGCTGCATCACGGCCATTTCTATCGTTCAGTGAAATGGAATATTCATTTTCAAAATTCACCGTTGCTTTTTCTTCTGGATCTTTACGATTCATTACACTGCGAAAAGTATCATAAGCCTGTGTTTCATCCATTTCCCCTGACAGTAATCCGTGAACAGCCTCAAGACTTGCATCAAATGATTTTTGAGCGGAATATCGGATATAAACAGCATTATTTTTAATTTCATCTTCCAGTCCAGGCACATCCTGCATCATGGTTGGAACATCTGTATTCAACGAAATAACGCCGCTTCCATCCGCAATCAGCTTTTGCCCCTCTTCTGAAATCATACAATCCAGCACATCCAGCGCAGTATCCAGTTTCTCCCGGTCTTTTTCCAGGTTTTTGTTAAATGCAATGTTTAAGGACGGAGTCATGTACACATAGGATTCATCCGATGTCTGTGAAAAGTAAGGAATACGGATCAGCTCCGCATCCATCTGTTTCTGCACCTGCTGCATAACCGTCGGATGTCCATGAAACATTGCTGATTTTCCCTCGACAAACATCTGGATTCCTGTATCGACGTCAATATTGATATCTTCTTTACCAAAGTGCGAGTCCTTAAGAAACTGGCTGGTTTTTGAAAAAATGCGTTTCCATAATGTATCATCAAACTTTACTTCATCCGCTGCAGTCTCTGCACCGTTTCGCCATTCAATACCATCCAGGCTTGTAAACTCATCGATTGCCGCCGCCTGAATGATTTCATTATTAGACCAGTCTTCACCAAGATCCATAGAGTACGGTTTTATGCCATTATCATAAAACTGCTGACATGCCTGTACATATTCCTCATAATTTTCCGGAATCTTAATTCCATACTGATCAAACAGTGTTTTGTTGGCAATGATCGTCTGCGGAATACCACAGATTGGCAGCCACTGGATTTCATCCTCCGCATTCTTATAATATTGCAACGCATAAGAATAATACTTGGAAACAACATCATAAGAAGCAAAATCCATAAGATAAGGCTGTAAGTCCTGTGCATCTGTTCCGGAGAATCGACGTACTGTTATGATATCCGGTAATTCATCATGTTCTTTAAAATAACTGTATAAATCGGTATCATTGTTACCAATAATAAATTCAATATCCTGATCTGGGAATTGTTTATGGATATAGGGTGCAATATTTTTCAGCAAACGATTTTCCCACAGATAAACGGTAAGATGATCATCATTTTTAGATACTTCTTTCTTTGACTGTCCACATCCAGACAAGACAGCAGTTGCTACAAGTACACCTGACACCACTGCTGTCAGACAACGTTTTACCTTTTTCATACTTTTATTTTCCTTATTCTTTCCTGATAAAGTCATTATTGTTACGTCTATGAAATAACACCGTAAAAAAACACTGTCAGACAGACAGTGCACCTCATTTTATGCAACTGGCTGCCCTTTTAAAGGCCCCGTACCTTTGCGTCCCAGACTCTCATTTGGTTTCCCGATTTCCTTATTATAGCTTTTAAACTTATGCAAAAAACTGGTTTTATTATACTATAGTACTCTACTGTACACAAGAAAAACATTACCGTTTTAACGCCGTTTTAACGCCCAAAAACATATTGTCATTATACTGTCATTTTTTTTAAAACTTATTCCGTTTTTCAACTTCTATGATATAATGCTTTATTATAAAAACTCCAATGAATAAAATGAGGTGAACCAAGTGAAGAAAAAAACACTTGTGCCTCTTATTATTTTTTTACTGGGCATATGCCTTTTTGGTTTAATTGTATACAAAACAGACACCCATGAAAAAAATCAGAGACACATATTGGCACAATTAAACGCAACCACCTATGGTGAACGCATAAAGAATGAAATTGCAGATGGAATTGAAATTACAAATGCTTTGGAACAGACCTTAATCAGTGAAAATGGCGAAATCCATCAGTTTGACACGATTGCCGGGAATCTTATGTCTGATTCTATTGAAAGCGTGCAGCTCGCTCCTAATGGTGTTGTAACAGATATTTATCCGGCTGAAGGAAATGAGGCAGGTAAGATTGATCTGCTCCATGATAAAGACCGTAAAGAGATTTCCTGTTATGCAAGAGATAACCATGCAACCATTACGCAGGGGCCCTTCGAATTAAAACAGGGCGGTTATGGAATTGCAGTCCGCAATCCAGTCTACCTGAAGGATAAAAGCGGACAAGAATATTTCTGGGGATTTACCATTGTTATCCTGCGTGTTCCGGATATTTTTTCAGATGCAGTCATTGCACTTTCAAATTTTGGATATGAATACAAAATTTTAAAAACAGACACTCCCTGGAGTGATACTTATAAAGTGGTTTATCAGTCAGATGGTCAAATAGATCATCCGGTTTCTTACGCTTTTACAGTAGGAGATGGAACCTGGAAGCTTGAGGTAACTCCTAAAACCGGATGGAGAAATAACACACTACTGATAATTATCAGTGGTATGTTTCTTACTATAAGCCTTCTTCTGTCAGTGCTTACCAGGGTATGGCTGGTAGCAAAAGAACACAAGAACAAATATAAAATACTGGCGCGCACAGATTCTCTTACAAATATTTATAATCGCTATGGATTTGATGAATTAGCAGAAAAAATAATTTCTAAAAATCCACAAACACATTTTGTGGCTGCGCTCCTTGATATTGATGACTTTAAGTTTATCAATGATATCTATGGCCATAGTTACGGAGACAAAGCATTAAAGAGTCTGGCAGACAGTATGAAAGCTTTTTTCCCATCCGATGCATTGCTTGGAAGAAATGGTGGTGACGAATTCTGCATTCTTTTACCACATTGTACCTTTAAGGAAGCAGATAAACAGCTGCAGCAATTCACTAAGCTTCCAAAAACGTTTTCATATCACGGTAAAAAAGTTGCATTTTACATATCTCTCGGATATGCAGAATATCCAACATTTGCAGCCAGCCCTTCACAGCTTATGCGCTGTGCAGATGCAGCTCTTTATGAAATAAAACTGCATGGAAAAAACGGATGTATGGCTTACAGAAAGGGGCTCCAGTCAGGAGTCCGCAAACAGCTTGGATTTGCACTGAAGGATATCTCTGAACACCTTCCAGGTGCATTTATCATATACAGGGCAGACAAAGAAGATGATGAGCTCTTTTATGCAAACCACGAATTTCTTCATATGGCTGGTTATAAGAGCATGGATGAACTATTCAGGCTTACTCAAAAAAGGTTCCGCAATCTGATCCGACAAGATGAACAGCAACAGATTGAAACAAGCATCTGGGAACAGATTGACACAGGCAATGACAATGACTATATTCACTTTCATCTTCGAAAAGCTGACGGAACTTATCTTTCCGTGCTTGATCATGGAAGAATCGTAGAAAGCCAGCAATACGGAAAAGTATTTTATGTATTGTTCATGGATTGGGAAGATATGCAGCTTCGTTACAGTGATAAATTTTCCGAATAAATAAAAAAAACTGCTAAAAAGTTGTTAACCGAACTTCTTAGCAGTTTTTTTACTAATCTACCAGATTGTTTTGTAACGTACTGATCAATTCCTCTATAACAATTGGCTTGGATAAGAAGCCATTCATACCACATTCCAGTGCTTTCTTTTTGTCTTCGTCAAAAGCATTGGCAGTCATGGCAAGGATGGTAATTCCTGACAGTGCCGGATCAGTAAGGGCACGGATCTGCTTAGTTGCCTCATATCCGTTCATTACAGGCATCTGCACATCCATCAGCACCAGATCATAACCGCCCGGTTTCGAACTCTTAACCTTCTCCACTGCCTCTGCCCCATTTTCTGCAGTATCAACCAAGAAACCATATTCGTTAAGGATCTCCACCGCAATTTCACGGTTCAGTTCATTGTCTTCCACAAGCAGTATGCACCTGCCTCTGAAATCTAAGCTTGTCTTAGGAAGAACGGGATTCTCCTGCTCAGCCTGACTCTGGCCGATAGCAGCCATCAGGGTATCTCTGATATCTGACATAAACAGAGGCTTCGCACAGAATGCAGTCACCCCTGCAGCCCTGGCTTCCACTTCGATGTCTGACCAGTCATAAGCAGTCAGGATAATGATCGGCGTATCATCACCAAGGCTGCGGATCTGTCTGGTGACTTCAATACCATTCATATCCGGCAGACGCCAGTCAATAATATAAGCATGGAATGCATCCCCAAGCTCCATAGACTGCCTTGCACGCAGAACAGCCTCCTTACCGGAAAGTGTCCATTCCGAACGCATTCCAACCTTCACAAGCATCTTGGTCACACTGTCACAGGTATCAAAATCGTCATCTACAACCAGAGCCTTAAGACCTTCCAGATCTGCAATCTTCTCTATACGGTGATTCTCAGGCTGAGTCCGAAATGGCAGACGGACGATAAATTCGGTGCCTTTCCCCTGCTCTGTCCGGACCTCAATGGTGCCACCCATCATATCCACAATATTCTTAGTGATGGCCATGCCAAGTCCTGTGCCCTGGGTTCTGCTCACAGTGGAAGTCCGCTCCCGCTCAAAAGGAGAAAAGATCTTCTGTACAAATTCCTGACTCATACCGATTCCGTTATCCTTCACCCGGATCTCGTACAATTCACTGCCTCTTTGGAGACCCGGATACTGTTTCAGCCGGACAGAAACGGTTCCGCCAGCAGGAGTAAACTTGATCGCATTGGACAAAAGATTCAGCAGCACCTGATTCAGTCGTGTCTTATCACAATAGACATCCTCATTTGTCACATCCATGGCATCCATATAAAGCTCCAGCTGTTTCGCATGGATCTGCCCGCTGATGATCGTCTTCAGATCATGAAGCACATCCGACAGACTGACCTCCGTTTCTTCCAGATGGATCTTTCCGCTCTCAATCCGGCTCATATCCAGGATATCATTGATCAGGGAAAGCAGATGGTTACTGGAGGAAAGGATCTTTCCCAGATAATCCCGAACCTTGTTTTTATCATCAATATTGCTTACAGCCAGTGTGGTAAAGCCGATGATCGCATTCATTGGTGTCCGGATATCGTGAGACATGTTGGAAAGGAAGGTACTCTTGGCCCTGTTTGCTGTCTCCGCCGCACGGACTGCCTCAGAAAGTGCCTGGTTCATTTTCCAGTCCGAGGTACGGTCCGACAGAACCAGGATGTATTTCTTTTTTCCATTTACCTCACTACCCATTGCAATATTATGGAACCAGCGTTTTTCCCCTGTTTTCTGATGAACATATTCAAAATCCCATTCTCGCTGTTCATGAACCTTGATTTCTTCCAGATAATTTTTCTCCGGATCTTCATATTCCGCCGGATGCAATTTTCCCAGAACACGAATATCTCTACGAATCTGTTCTACCGTAATACCCAGCAGATTTTCCGCATTTGGGCTGACGTAATCTGCCTGATATGTTTTTGCATCCAGCATCAGAAAGACATCATCCACGTTCATTGAAAGCTTTTGAAACAGCTCATCCCGGTACCGGATCTCCGTATCCTTTCTTCTGAGATTTGTCCTGCTTTTTTGAATAATAAGACTGATAAGAAAAGCAGCAATACAGAACACGACCGCACCAACAAGAAGCATTGTACTGCTCTGCAGGCTGTTCATACTGGCATTGACAATATCTGCCTGTACAAGTCCCAGAAATACCCAGTCCTGAATATCTGATTTTTCATAGACCAGATAATAGTTCCTTCCATCCAGATTTACCAGCATCGCACCAGTATGTCCTGCTTTAAACTTCTCCGAAAGCTCATTGACCTCTTTTTCAGACATATCAGAATGCTCTCTCAGAACACCGAAGAAATTATATACATTCCCCCATAACTCAGAAGAATGATCGATCACAACACGGCCATCCGGATGAACAATAAAACTCTGTGCATTTCCATTGAAAGCAGAAATATCCAGTACATCTACGATATTAGAGTTTTCATAAGCAATGGCGATGGCATCATATTCAAATCCCTGATAGTTTCCATGAGCCTTGGGAGTGGCAAAAACAAGCAACTGGGATTTTCCCGGAACTGCTGCATTTGATATCACATCATTTCCCTGCCGGATGTCCTCTTCAATATTTTCCTGTAATCCAAGGTACCCGGTTTCCCCTGTCACCATCTTATAGTTCCCGTCGGCTGACAGAAAAAAGAAATCCAAAAATCCGGCATCTTCCTGCGCATTCTTTATATAATTACGGATTTCATCTTCGCTTGAGGTATTCTGCAGATTCTCACCCCAAATATGGAGATAAGTCAGGTTCTTATCTGTCAATTCCCTTAACATATTATCAGACTGATGAAAAACCTCCGTCAGATGGGAAACACTTTCCTCATAAATAGTTTTCGACACAAAGTCAAAATATCGGAAAACCATCAGAACAATTCCCAGTAAAACAGCTGTAAAGACAGCGATCCGGAATCGTTTTCTCCTAACAGTCTTTTCTCTGCCTTTGTTATGCTTCTTAATATCCATTCTTCTCACCTCAGAGTCATGTAGTCTTCAGGCTCTGCAAGAATGGCATCACCATCTGAAATATATCCTGTCCAGGTATCTTTCACAAAGGTGTCTTCTCCCTCAAACGCAATATTCTCATCTGTGGGATAGGCTTCCATGTGTTTTGGTATCGCAAGGCAGGTTACCGTGAATGTATCCTTGTCCTGAACTTTTTTTCCGTCTTTTGTAACTTTACTCAATGTATAGCCATCATCCGTTTCTTTGACTTCCACGGAAATGCCGCTGACCACAGGCAGAGAGCCACGGTTAAAGGGAATGAAACCTCCCTGATAGCCTTCTACAAAGTTTCTGACCAGTTCTGTCAGTTCTGCCCCGCTTATCCTGCAGCTATATGCCGAAAGACTGTTTGGCATGATCATGTCTCTTGCCATTTTTTCTGTATATCCAGCTTTCAGCACGTTTCCCGTAAAGCTGTTTCCGGTTGCGATTAGCACATCCGTCCCATAAATACCACGCAGAGTGTTTGCCATAACCGAATAAGCCGCATTTCCCCCACTGCTATGAAAACGGTTGGAATAGGATTTCTGTGAATCCAGCACGATATTCTCTGAAGCAAATTCTTCCGCAAGAAGCTGGGAATTAAATGACTGATAGGCCTGCTCTGCATCGTATTCTCCTGAAATCATCTTCGAAACCACATCCTTGGAAACGGAGAAAAAGTCATTTGACGCAATACGGATATACATGTGGTTTTCCTCGATCACAGGTTTCACATCCTTCAGATATTCCGTAAGCTTAAGATTCACATCCTGGCTGTAGCTTAACAGATCCTGTCCATCACTAATGATCCGGTTCTGTGCATCCTCTGAAAGCATTGTATTCAGTACCTTCATTGCTTTCTTCCGGCGCGTCTCGTCCTGTGTCAGGTCACGGTTTAATGCCACCTGAAAATATGGGGTCGTCATCAGCCACTTTTCGCCATTCTCCTGAAAGAATGGCAAAAATGTTGTGTTAATGCCCTGATCCTGTAACATTTTTACACCAGCTGAGCTGCTGAAGTACATGGCAAGCTTACCACTTTGGTACATCTCAATTATATCATCATAATTCATATCCAGATCGTCCTGGTTCAGCCCGGTATCCTGGATAAACTGTTCCATGCGTTCAAAAGCCTCCGGCCAGACGGTATCATCCAGACCTTCTCTCTTTGTATTATCCGGGTCACTGTAGGTGGTGCGCCACTTGCGTCCGTCTATAGAAGACAATTCTGATGCAGACAGACCCTGCAGTGTTTCCATACAGGTATAATCGTAATAATAGTCTGCAGTAAAGCCACGGATTCCCACCTCGTCAAATGCCTGGCAGGCAGAGACAAAGCTTTCATAATCGGTTGGCAGCGGAATTTCGTACTTTTCAAAAAGGTCCTTGTTCACTACAAAACCGTGGGCATCTGCACACACGGGAAGCCAGTTTACGCTGCCATCCTCGTTCATAAAACTGCTGAGGTAGGTATCATAGACAGCACCTGCCTCATTGGTTGTGGAAAGATCCATCAGACTGTCATTCAGCGGACTTGCGTCATGCAGGGAAAACCGGCAGCAGGTAATAATATCCGGCAATCCACCGTTTTCATCAAGAAATTTATAAAAATCCAGATCATTATTGCCGACTACAAATTCAACATTGATATCCGGAAGCTGTTCCTGGATGTATGGTGCATATTTATCATACAGGCTGGTGCTCCATAAATACACTGTGATGGTTTCTGCATCTTCTTTTTCTGCAATTTTTCTGCCGCAGCCTGACAAAAGTGATGTGCCTGTCGCCATCACCAGAAGTACAGCAAGTAACTTACTCCGTTTTTTCTTTTTCATTATGACTCCCCCTGAAACTGTGTTTCATTAGTTTATAAATTATATTTATTAATAATTTTCCATCAACAGGCTTTGCTATATGTTCATCCATTCCTGCTTCTTTAGCTCTCAGTCTGTCCTCCGTGAATGCATTTGCTGTCATTGCAATGATCGGAATCATCTTTGCATCCTCTCTGTCCAGAGAACGGATTTTCTTTGTAGCTTCATAACCATTCATAACCGGCATCATAATGTCCATAAGAATGACATCAAATTCACCAGGTTTACTTTTTCTGAATAGCTCAACAGCTTCCTGTCCATTCCATGCTTTCGTCACCTCAGCACCTTCATTCTGGAGCATAAATTCTGCAATTTCCATGTTCAGCTCATTATCTTCTGCCAGAAGAATATGCAACCCCTTTATAGATTTTTCTGATACATCCTTCTGTTTTTCACGTTTATCCGCATTCATATCTATTTTGAACGGAACCCGGATCACAAATGTAGTTCCTGTGCCTTCTTCACTTTCAAAGGTAATGGCTCCGCCCATTTTCTCGACCAGATTCTTTGCAATCGGCATCCCAAGTCCTGTTCCGGCAAATTTTGTGCGGCTTCCTGTGTGTTCCTGTGCAAATGGTTCAAAAATATGTTTTTGGAACTCCTCAGTCATTCCGATTCCGGTATCCCGGCAGACAAATTCCATTGTGGTCATTCCTGGCTGTCCGGCTGGGATTTCCATGCAGCTGATATAGATATGTCCGTTTTCTCTGTTATATTTCACCGCATTGGACAGGATATTCATCATCACCCGTTTCACATACCCCGGACTTCCAATAAAATCCCGGTGTGTGATTTCTTTTTTCTCCCACACGATCCTGATATTCTGTTCTGCAGCCATCTGCTCGATTACAGCAAGTACTTCCCTTGAAATACTGCTCAGATTAAATGGAATCTCTTCCAGAACGATTTCGCCTGACTCCAGCTTACTCATATCCAGAATTTCATTTACCAGTTCCAGCAGCAGGTTAGATGCTTCTTTCACCTTTGTTCTGTATTCCGTCTGCTTTTCCATATCATCTGCATAATAGTCTGCCATATGTACCATGCCGCAGATTCCATTGATCGGAGTCCGGATATCATGGCTCATTCGCTGTAGAAACTCTGTTTTTGCCTCATTGGCTGCTTCTGCCTTTTTTGCTGCTATCAGAAGTTCTTCTTTATATTTTTCATCTTTTTCCTGTTCCTGTTTTCGGTGTGCCAGATTGGTTCTGTATGTCCAGAACCAGAATATACTAAACATCAGAAAATAAAGAAAAATAACGCTTATCACACTTAGTGGAAGGTTATGGAACACTTCTGTATCCGGAAGATACGCATAGATATAATAATCCCTCTGCTTCAGCATAATTCCGTAACATCCGATTCCTTCATTCTTCAAATGGTAAATGTGCTGACTATCTGTATGTCTCTTCATTGCCTGAATAACTTCGTTGTCAGCCGTATTCTGCCCCAGCAGGCTCTCATCATTGCTGGCAACAACAATCCCCTCGTCTGCGACAATAATCGTTCCATCTTTCTGGATACTATAACCATTTAAAAGTCCCTGTATCGTCAGTGTATAGTTTCTGGAAAATTCAGGAGATGTGTAATAGTAGATTGCCACAATACCCGGTGCATCTTTTCTGGCACAGGCTGCAATATCAATATAGGATCCGTCTTCCCTGGCAAACCGTTCTGAATAAGATCTTTCTTCATATCCGGTAAAATCCATAATAATGTCTTTTTGCAGATACTCCGTAATCTCATCAGTCAGAGACTCATCCGTACTGTATTCGCAGTCCGTCTTTCCCTCTGTATCCAGTACAATGATACCATCCACCCAGAGAGTCTGCAGGTTTTCTTTCAGGAACTCCCGGCTTAGATGACCGCCGTTTTCTTTTTCCGTTTTAATATTTGTACTCATCTGTCTGGCACTTTCAATAGCACGGAGGAGGCTTTTGGATTCCGAAGATTCATTATAATGGGTGTAGGTGGAACACTGCACTTTGACATAATTTACAATCTCTACCATTCTTTTCTCTGCTTCCGTTTTCTCCGCATGAAAGAAATAAAACAGAGAGACTACTGCCACACAGATTCCAATCATACCACCGAGCAGCTGGATTCGTTTTTCTTTTTTCTTTCTCTTAATATCCAAGATCATCCACCTCCAGATATTTCTGGGGATCATCCAGATATTTTCCAATAATTTTCAGGGATGTGCCATCCTGACGCATTTCTTCCAGAGTCTGGCTCATCTGCTCACAGATTCCTCTGTCATCATCTTTTGCAAAAGCGACACCTATTCCAGTGATCATCAAAGGTTCTTCCAGGATACGGAAGCTTGCATCATAATCCTTCATATACTGAACAATCGATTCCTCATGTGCGGCGACTGCATCTACATAGCCTTTTCCCAGAAATGTATAGATCAGTTCCCTGTGTCCTAGGCTGATCAGATTGCCCAGCTTTGGGATTCTTTCATCTGTCCGGTTCAGAAAGATGCCTTCCGGTTTGGTTGTGGACTGGACAGCAAGGTTCTTTCCCTCCAGGTCATTCAGGCTGTAGATATCGCTGTTCTCATTTACAGCGACCACCTGACGGCTTGCTATGTACGGTCCTGCCCAGCGGTAATCGTCAAGACGTCCTTCCATAGAAAAGCAGCCCATGATACAGTCAATCTCTCCGCTCTCTACCAGTTCTTTTTTCTTCTCCCAGTTGATCTGGACAACCTCCACCTGATATCCCATTCTTTTGAAAGCTTCTGTAGCCAGTTCTACATCTATACCCGTCGGTACACCATCCTCATTCAGATAATTGTATGGTGGATAGTTATCGCTTCCGAGGGTAATAACAGGCTTTTCAGTTTCTTCTTTCGTGTTATCTGTGTTTTTACACCCTGCCAGGGTGACTGCTAAAATTCCCGCAAGCAGAATGCCTGCAATCACTTTTTTTCCTTTCATTTTCTGTCTATCCTAACTATCCTTCTCGTATTTTTCATATCTGATTCCCTGCCATAAAATTATTATTGTTACGTCTATGAAATAACACCGTAAAAAAACACTGTCTCACAGACAGTGCACCTCAGTTCATGCAACTGGCTGCCATTTTACAGGCCCTGTAGCTTTGCGTCACAGACTTTCGTCTGTTTTGCCGATTTTCTTATTATAGCTTTTAAAATTCTGCAAAAAACCTATTTTATTATACTCCATTGCTCCACTTTACACAAGAAAAACCTCACCGCTTTAACACTTAAAAATTAAAAAAAAGAACAGCCGATACATATACTCGAACTGTTCTCCTTCTTCCGAAGTCCACGCAGCATTGACATTACTGTTTCCTACTCATTTGTACTCAGATCGTTCCATATCCTTGGAACTTCTTTTTGCTCTTCTGTCAGCTTCTCCGAATTAATATCATAGGTTATTACGTTTTTACTTTCTTCTACGTTTTTGTGAGGCGGCCAGCCTGTAATAGGGCCAACTTCCGGATCTTTTGCATTATTAAAATGCATTCTAAAATTTTTTCCATACACTTGGTTTAACCCCGCCCGGATACAATTGTATTTTTTAGTTCCCTTGCCGCAGCTCCCATAG
>NZ_JAQDKY010000049.1:0-24266 GCF_027662325.1 Blautia faecis
AAATTTCATCCGCCTACTCTACTACGGCAACCGAATTCAGGCTGAATATGGCGGAAACACATCTTTATACAATCTTAATACAGAATCAGATACTCTTATACCATCTTTAAAGGCAATTATATATAATGGGTGCAACAAAAAAGTAATCATTCGTAAGGAGTTTTGATCATTTATGCCGGAAAAATCATATAAGAAAAAACATCTGACATCTTTTCAGCTAATAATTCTGGGATTTGCAGGAGTGATCCTTTTGGGAAGCATTCTTTTAATGCTTCCATTTTCATCTGTAGATAGAATAGCAACTCCGTTTCATGAGGCTCTTTTTACAGCCACTTCGGCGGTATGTGTAACCGGGCTTGTAGTAAAAGATACCGGAAGCTACTGGTCTCTGGCAGGACAGACGATTATTCTTATACTCATACAAATAGGCGGTCTGGGAGTGGTAACGGTGGCTGCATCTGTTTCCCTTCTTTCCGGTAAAAAAATATCCCTTATGCAGAGAAGTACCATGCAGGATGCGATTTCCGCGCCTAAGGTTGGCGGAATCGTCAGATTGACAAGGTTTATTTTAAAGGGGACATTTTTGATTGAAGCTGCAGGGGCAGTGTTACTGCTGCCGGTTTTTTTATGGGATTACAAAGGAAAGGGAATTTGGCTGTCAGTCTTTCATTCTATTTCCGCTTTTTGTAATGCAGGCTTTGATATTCTGGGAACATCTGCAAATCCTTTTCCTTCCCTGACAGGGTATTCTGCAAATGTTCTTATAAATGTAGTGATTATGCTTCTGATCATCATAGGGGGAATCGGTTTTCTCACCTGGGACGATATTTATACCAACAAAATGAAGTTTAAACGTTATCGCATGCAAAGCAAGATTATCCTTGTGACTACTGCATGCCTGATTTTAATTCCGATTATTTTTTTCTTCACCTGTGATTTAAAAAATCTATCCGCAGGGAATCGCTTATTAGCTGCGGCGTTCCAATCGGTAACTACAAGAACTGCCGGATTTAACACGATTGATATTTCAAAGATGAGTGAAGCCTCAAAAGCTGTTATGATATTGTTAATGCTGATTGGCGGTTCACCTGGTTCTACAGCTGGTGGAATGAAAACCACAACGTTTACAGTTCTTTTGTTAAATGCAATTGCCACATTCCGAAGCCAGGAAAATGCAGGGGCTTTTGGCAGGAGGCTGGAATACCATGTGATAAAAAATGCGGCGACAATCGCCATGCTTTATTTTACGTTATTTTTTTGCGGCGGACTTGCAATCAGTATATATGAAGAACTTCCTCTTTTAGACTGCCTGTATGAAGCTGCTTCAGCTGTGGGAACAGTAGGACTCACGTTGGGAATTACACCGAAGCTTCATATGTTTTCGCAAATTGTGCTGATTATACTGATGTATTTGGGGCGTGTAGGTGGTCTGACTCTGATTTATGCGGTGCTTTCAGGAAGAAACAGGGGAAATGCAAAACTGCCTCTGGAGAAAATAACAGTTGGATAAGAAGGAGAAAATATAATTATGAAAAATGTATTGCTTATTGGACTTGGAAGATTTGGAAGACATATTGCTAAGCAGCTGAATCAGCTGGGACATGAAATTATGGCAGTTGACTGGAATGAGGAGAGAGTAGATAAAGCATTACCATTTGTGACCAATGCGCAGATTGGTGACAGTACCAATGCTGAATTTTTACGTTCCCTTGGAATAGGAAATTACGATATCTGTTTTGTAACCATTGGAGGAAGCTTTCAGAATTCTCTTGAAACAACTTCCCTTCTGAAAGAACTGGGAGCGAAACTGGTGATATCCAGGGCTGAGCGTGATGTTCAGGAAAAATTCCTTTTGCGCAATGGTGCGGATAAAGTGGTTTACCCGGAAAAGCAGGTTGCAAAGTGGGCCTCGATCCGTTACACAGATGATCACATCCTCGACTATATGGAGGTGGATGCATCCCATGCGATTTTTGAAGTGGAAGTGCCGGAAGAATGGGTTGGAAAAACAGTAGGAGAACTGGATATCAGAAAACGCTACAATATTAATATTCTGGCAGTAAAAAATGAAGGAGAATTTGGTATTGCAATTTCACCGGATACGTATTTTGAAGAGAATCATAAATTACTGGTGTTAGGAGAATACAGAGCCCTTCAGAAATGTTTCCGAATATAGTCATTTGTTATGGAGAGGCTGCTATAGAGGTGAAGACAATGGCAGAAGGAATATTGGCAGTTACTGTATTTTGTATGTTTGGACTTGGATTTTATATTGCAAATAAAGCAGATCAGTTTTGGGGCGAAATTCAGGAAAATATGGAAGAAAAACAGCAGTCATCGAAGACATTGTTTTTGAATACTCTTTCAGATGAAGAATTGTTAAGAGAGATTCATGAGTGTAAAATTGAATATAAGGAAGCTGAAATTATAATTTTTGATGGACAGTCCGGGTATGAAAAAAAGAATTTTGACCATAATACAGTCGCATGATATAATTGCAAAAAAGGCAGAAAAAGGGGACTGGCAGGATGAGTCTGGGAATTGAAGAGGACAATAAAAAAACAGATGAACCGGATATTGATATCCATATTATTCCGGATACGGTCAAAACAGGAAACTATCAGAAACGGTCATTTACATGGTATATGGAAAAACCGTCTGCAAAGGATTATTTTCTGACAGTTTTTATATTTGCAGTATGTACTTTGATTGGTCTGCTGTTTCAGAAGCTGGATTTCACGGACACGAATATTGTAACCATATACATTCTGGGGGTTTTGCTTACTTCCATTGTGACAGATGGTTATCTATGCAGTGTAGCCGGTTCTTTCTTAAGTGTCTTTTTATTTTGCTTTTTTCTGACAGAACCAAGGATGTCTTTTCAGACCTATGCAGTGGGTTATCCGGTGACCTTTCTCATAATGCTAATTTCATCCGTACTTACAGGGGCACTTGCGGCAAAGCTGAAAACACATGCAAAGCTTTCTGCACAGCTTGCTTTTCGTACACAGATTTTGTTTGATACAGACCGTTTGCTGCAGAAAGCAAAAGGAGAGATAGAGATTCTTGATGTTACCTGTACACAGCTCCTTCGCCTGCTGAATCGTAATATTACAGCATATGTAGTAGAAAATGGAGCATTATCAGAAGGGAAGCTTTTCTCTGGAGAGGAAAAAGAGGACGCGGAAGATTTTTTAACACCTGAAGAACTGAAGATAGCCAGATGGGCCTATGAAAACAGACAGCGTGCCGGTGCATCCACACATCATTTTCCACAGGCCAAATGCTTATATCTGGCAATCCGGAGCGGGAACAATGTTTATGGAGTAATAGGAATACCGCTGCAGAAAGAAACACTGGACTCTTTTGAATACAGTATCCTGCTGTCCGTGATAAATGAATGTGCACTTGCAATGGAAAACGCACAAAATGCCATGGAAAAAGAGAAAAATGCAGTGATAGCAAAAAACGAACAGTTGCGGGCAGATCTTCTTCGGGCAATTTCCCATGATCTTCGAACTCCCCTTTGCTCCATTTCAGGCAATGCAGACATGCTTCTTAGCAACAGTGAACGGCTGGATGAAGCTACAAAGCATCAGATCTATACGGACATTTATGATGATTCTGAATGGCTGATCGGAGTTGTGGAGAATCTGCTTTCCATTACCAGGCTAAATGATGGAAGACTGAAATTCAAATTTACAGATCAGCTGCTTGATGAGGTGATCGCAGAGGCTCTGCGGCATATCAGCCGGAAGCATGACGATTATAAAATCGTAACTGACTGTGAAGAACTTGTTCTTGCACGTATGGATGTCCGCCTTATTATACAGGTTCTGGTAAATTTAATTGACAATGCCATAAAATATACGCCGCCAGGTACTGTAATCAGCATCCGGGGAACTAAAACAGATGGAAAAGCGCAGATAAGCGTGGAGGATAATGGACCTGGGATTCCGGAAGAAATGAAGCCGCATATTTTCCAGATGTTTTATACCGGCAAAACAACAGTTGCGGATAGTCACCGAAGTCTGGGACTGGGGCTGGCGCTTTGTCACTCTATTATAGAAGCCCATGACGGAACCCTGATTCTGACGGACCATGATCCCCATGGATGTAATTTTACTTTTACTTTACCTTTAAGTGAGGTGACATTGAATGAATAAAACATTAATTCTGGTGGTTGAGGATGACAGACCTATAAGAAATCTGATCATTACGACGCTAAAAACACATGACTATAAATATCTGGCAGCAGAGAATGGTTCTTCGGCCATTCTGGAAGCTTCCTCTCATCATCCGGATATTGTTCTTCTTGATCTCGGGCTTCCAGATATGGAAGGGGTAGAGGTAATAAAGAAAATCCGTACCTGGTCGAACATGCCGATTATTGTGATCAGTGCCAGAAGTGAGGATACAGATAAAATTGAAGCACTGGACGCTGGTGCAGATGATTATATTACAAAACCGTTTTCCGTGGAGGAATTGCTTGCGCGTATTCGTGTTACGCAAAGGAGACTTGCAATAACGCAGACCGGAGAACAGCAGGAAACCTCTGTTTTTAAAAATGGTGAATTAGAGATCGATTATTCGGCTGGCTGTGCATATCTGAAGGGTGAAGAATTACATCTGACTCCTATTGAGTATAAGCTGCTCTGCCTTTTATCCCGTAATGTGGGAAAAGTATTGACACATACATTTATTACCCAGCAGATCTGGGGACAGTGTTCTGAAAATGATATTGCTTCCCTCCGCGTTTTTATGGCAACACTTCGAAAAAAACTGGAACCAGAAAAAAATGGTGTGCAATATATCCAGACGCATATTGGAATCGGATATCGTATGATCAGAATTGAAAGCAATAGTCTGGCCAGGTAATTATTTCCTTAAAAATCATTCTTGAATTACCTTCCTGTTTGTGATAAAATGCCTATTTGCATAAAAACGGGAGGTGCTATATGACATTTTATCAGGAACTTCAGTTGAATCAGGCAGGTTCAAAAGACCTGCTGAAAAAAAGTGAGACCGCAAAAGAAAAAATCTATCATCTGTTTGTATATATGGCGAAGGTAGCGGTCACAATGGCGTTTTGTTTTTTATTTGTTACTATTTTCAGCATTCTGCTTGGAAATGAGAACAGTATTGTAGGTGTCGTTGTCTTATTATGTCTTATGGTATTTCGAAATGCCGATCTCGGAATCCATACCGGACAGTCTACCATACTTCTGGCTTTGTTTTTCGCAGTTATGACTGTGTGTCCACATCTGGCAAATCAGCTTTCCCCGGTACCGGGAATGCTGTTAAATATTGCTGCATTGGCAGTGCTGATTCTGTTCGGCTGTCATAATCCATTTATGTTTAATCAGTCCACACTCGTTCTTGGATATCTGTTGCTGTATGGATATGACGTAACAGGGAAAAGCTATGAGATGAGACTGGTGGGAATGGCAGCAGGAGCTGTACTTACCTGTCTGGTATTTTATCGGAATCACAGAAACCGGGTTTATAAAAGAAAGATACAGGATGTACTGCAGGAATTTGATCTCTCTTCTTCCAGGACAAAATGGCAGTTATGCCAGATCCTGTGTGTACCGGCTGTACTTTGTATTGCAGAGCTTTTTAAAATGCCACGTGCAATGTGGGCAGGTATTGCAGCTATGTCAGCGATCTTACCGTTTATGGAAGACATGCAGTACAGAGTGAAGAAAAGAATTGTGGGAAATATTGCAGGAGTTCTTTGTTTTACAGCATTGTATTTCCTGCTTCCGTCATCCATCTATGCATATATAGGAATCCTTGGCGGAATCGGTGTAGGATTTTCCGCAAAATATGGCTGGCAGGCTGTATTTAATACATTTGGCGCTTTGGCTATCGCTGCAGAGAGTTATGGATTAAAGGGTGCAGTCAGTCTCAGGGTGATTCAGAATGTATTTGGTGTTGTGTTTGCTCTGGTATTTTGCGCTGTGTTTTATTTGGGTATGTCAAAAAAAATGGCAGGAGAAAACTGATATAAGTAGCCATTTGGTTGGATGCAATTCTGACTGAATGGCTTATTTTTATGCAATAGAAAATATAAAATTTCAAAAATATATACGCTGAAATCAGCCTATTGCAGTATACGAAATCTCAATAACGTGATATAGTTAGCTTAAATAGGCTTTTTAGAAAACATGCCGTATTTCATATGGCTTCCTGTAGAGCATTGCATCCGCGGTACCTATGGTTGGGAAATCAGGGAGGAGATTGCAGAGCTTCTGGAATCTGGTCCCATTGATAAAACTACCTTTGGAAGCCATTTTTGCCGGAAGTGCCAATCATTGTAGATTCGCTCTGTTGCGCAGGAGTAACGCCAGAGAGTCATGAACTGGCTCTGGAAGCTATGAAAGCGTGTTAGATCAAGGTTATTTAAGCAATCATGATATCTGGGAAAGGTGATATTATGCATTATATTAGAATTACAAAAGAAAACATTGACAAGGAACATATCTGCTGTGCTATGTCAGGAAAAAACAGTATCGTAAAAAAAGAGTGGTTAAAACAGCGTTTTGAAGAAGGATTGGTTTTTTATCGGAGTGCAGAGCGCGGAAAGTGTTTTATTGAATATATTCCTGCTGAGAATGCCTGGGTGCCCATTGATGCAGACGGATATATATACATTAACTGCTTATGGGTTTCCGGTTCCATGAAAGGACACGGCTATTCCAATGATTTGCTGAATGAATGCATTCGTGATGCAAAAGAACAAGAGAAAAAGGGAGTCTGTATTCTGTCTTCAGAAGGACGAAAAAAAGAATTTCTGGCAGACCCGAAATATTTAAAATTTAAGGGATTTTCTGTTGCAGATACTTCGGACTGCGGAATCAATCTTATGTATTTACCATTTGACACAGATACTGAGCCGTCAAAATTCAAAGAATGTGCAAGACACCCGAAAGTAGAAGAGGAAGGATTTGTTCTCTATTATACAGATCAATGTCCTTTTACCTGTTACTGGGTGCCTCGTGTAGTGGAAGTGGCAAAAGAACACAATATTTCTTTAAAGGTAATTCATGTTACAAGCAGAGAAGCTGCACAGAACGTTCCGGCACCGGTGACAACGTATGCGCTATTCAGAGATGGAAGGTTTCTGACACAGGGAATACAGTCTGATAAAAAATTTCTGGCTCTTGCAGGCCGGGAATCTGATAGAAAATGAGTTGGCAGAGGAGAAACGAATATGGTAAAAATTATTTCAGACAGTACCTGCGACCTTTCGCAGGAATTATTGAGAAAATACGAGATTGACATTCTTCCACTTCATATTCTTCTGGGTGATAAAGAATATGGGGATGGAAAAAACATTACCCCGGATCAGATTTATACCTGGTCTGACGCAA
Source organism: Blautia faecis (assembly GCF_027662325.1). Lineage (NCBI taxonomy): Bacteria > Bacillati > Bacillota > Clostridia > Lachnospirales > Lachnospiraceae > Blautia > Blautia faecis. The sequence continues at coordinate 7,377 of NZ_JAQDKY010000049.1, forward strand.
ATAAGACAACGCCTAAAACTTCTGCTCCTGCCCTGGCAGATGCCATGGAGCTTTTTCGCCCATATGTAGAGGCTGGAAGGGAAATTGTCTGCTTTTCTATTTCAGCAGGTATGTCCACCTCTGGAAATGTGATGCGCCTTGCTGCTGAAGAGCTGGGGGCTTCTGACAGGATAAAGGTAATCGATTCTGCAAACCTTTCTACAGGCATCGGTCTTCTTGTAATAGAGGCTGCAATTATGGCAAAGAATAACCGGACAGCTTCCCAGATTGTTTCTGAGATAGAGCGGTTAAAACCAAATGTGAGAGCAAGCTTTGTGGTAGATACCCTTACCTATTTATACCGTGGTGGACGCTGCAATGCAGTAGCGGCTATGGCCGGCGGTGTTTTAAAACTGCACCCCAGGATTGTAGTAGAAAATGGCGCTATGAATGCTTCTAAGAAATACCGGGGAAAAATTGATTCTGTTATCATGGACTATGTTAAAGATATGGAAAAAGATTTAAAAAATGCGAGACCAGAACGTGTATTTATAACACATTCTGGCTGCAAACAGGAAACTGTAGAGAAAGTGCGGGCTTATCTGGAAGAACTAGACGTTTTTGATGAGATATTGGAAACAAGGGCAGGTGGTGTGATATCAAGCCATTGTGGACCTGGTACATTAGGTGTTTTGTATATTGCAAAATAAGGAATGCGCGTGGATTGAAAGGAAATAACGAGCTATTTGCCCGATCAGCATACATGCATGGTCGCAAAGGGGAAGCGCCTTCTTAGAATAAGCAGTATTCTTTGGAATCAGGTCATATCGTGAAGGAAAATTATTGGATTAAAAATAATTTTACTGGCTGTAATGATAGTGACAATGAAATTCTTTTACTATATTCTGATAATGTAAAGATTTCATAATATTGATTGTGGAAAGGGGGCAGCAGAATGAAGAAAAGGATATTGACTGTGGTGATTGCAATCGCAATACTGGCAGGAATTGCGGTGCCGATAAGGGCAGAAGAAACTGTTTCGGCAGAAGCCGTGGAGTGCCTGACAGAGATGCCTTATGTAGCATTACCGGAAGAGGATTTTGAGTTTGATGAAGACAGCAGAACGATTACTGCGTATATCGGAACATCTGTGGATGTTATTATACCGCGTACGATTGGTGGTGTGCCGGTAGAAAATATTTCTTATAATGCTTTTGAATGTGCAAGAGATTATGTGCTTTCGGATATGGCAACCAATCAGAAAGAAGGCGAGTGGCTGCCAATGCGCTGTCTGATTCTGCCGGAGACATTGAAGTCTATAGAGGACAGTGCTTTTACCCACTGCCATGATCTGGAAACTGTGATTTGTTATGCACCTCTGGAAAATACGAATAAAGGTTTATTTGAGGAATGTAAGGGATTGAAAACAGTGATTTTTGTGAACGGGGTTGGAGAGATGGATAATTACCTGTTTAATTACTGTAAGAATTTGAAGACCGTATGGTGGAAGGGAAAGGTAAACAGAATCGGGGTACAGTGTTTTGGAGCTACAGGTTTGGAGCAGTTCTGTGTGAATGCGAAGAATATTGACAGTTGTGCATTTATCGGATGTGAAGATTTGAAGGAAATACACATTCGCAGCGGAGTTGAGAATCTTAATATGACAGCATTTGCAATGCTGACAGGAATCGAAACAATTTGTCTGGAAGGGATTGATCCAGATGTAATGGAAGCAGACTGGATGAACTTACAGAACAGCACAGTTACTATCATGGTGCCAGAGGATACTACTGATGAACAGCTGCAGCTTGTGACTCAGAAGTTTGCCAGTGCATATATAATTGTAAATAAATCCCAGGTACAGAAGGGCAGCTGCCAGCTGTCGGATGATCCAATGCCGGATATTGATGGCATAGTTGGTGAATATGGTATTTAACCGAATCAAGTAGCGAAGCGGACCTGGAATATCCGCTTGACAGGAAAATCTGATTAACCGTCAAGGTACATTGATATTGTATGCATGAAAAGATCCCAGTAAAGTGGAGGCGTTTTAGCCATTCGCTTTGCAAAGGGATCTTTTTCTGATTTGCATACTCAAATGTCTGCAAAAACAGGTTATTTTAATCCGAAGAATATAGAATAGTTAAGCTATATATGATAATATAAAGACATCATACACATAGGAGCTTCGATAATTTGAACACAGGTCACGAAGCGACTGCGTTCATGAGCAAGTAGCAAAGCGGACCTGGAATGTCCGCTTTACTTTATCAGAAAGGAAAACAAATGAGAAAAGCAATCGTATATGCATCTGTGCATCATGGAAATACAGAAAAATTAGTAAAGCGCATAGCAGACGAGTGTCAGTTCAGTTTAATTGATGCTGTAAAGCAGCCAAATGCAGATCTGAGCAGCTATGATATGATTGGTTTTGCATCGGGAATCTATTTTTCGAAATTTCATCAATCATTATTGGGATTTGCGGAGAAAAACTTACCAGACAACAAAAAGGTATTTCTGATTTGTACTTATGGTGGAAATGCAAACTATAAATCCATAGAGCAGATTTTGAGTAAGAAGCATTCTAAGGTGATCGGAAAATTCGGATGCAAGGGTTATGACACATTTGGTCCATTTAAACTGGTTGGTGGAATTGCAAAAGGGCATCCAGATGATGAAGATATTAAAAATGCAGTTGAGTTTGTAAGAGGATGCCAGATAAAACATTGTTGATGGTATCTCCTTATTTTGGAAATAGAAATATTGTGATTGGCGAGGGAAAATGCGGATAAATCAATCTGTTAAAAGGAGAGCGAAAATGATGATCAGAGACGCAAAAGAAAAAGACATTCCGAGAATTCTAGAGTTATTAAAACAGGTGCTGCAAATTCATGCAGATATAAGACCTGATATTTTTATTCCGGGTACAACAAAATATACCATAGACGAATTGAGAGAGATTTTGAAGAATAAAGAAACACCAATATATGTTGCAGTAAATGAGGCTGATGTTTGCGTAGGGTATGCATTTTGTCAATTACGGGAGCAGCCTTTTTCAAACAATATGGTTCCATTTAAATCTCTTTTTATTGATGATCTGTGTATTGATCAGGAAGCACGAGGTCAGCATATTGGTGAAAGCCTGTTTGAATATGTAAAAAACGAAGCAAAGCAGCTGGGCTGCTATGAAGTGACATTGAATGTATGGACAGGAAATACTTCAGCAGAAAAGTTTTATGAGAAAATGGGAATGCGAACAAAAGAAAGACAAATGGAATACATATTATAAAAAAACAATGTGGTTTGGATATCAGATGGAGGTACCTATGACTGAAAGAGAAAAAATGCTGGCAGGAGAACTGTACGATTGTGGAGATGCGGAACTGCTGACACAATGGCATAAGGCAAAAGATCTGGTAAGAGATTATAATCAGATGAATTCTGCGGATGCAGATGAAAAAGAACGAATTCTGAATGAACTTCTTGGCGGAAAAGGCAAAAACTTATGGATAACGGCTCCTTTTTACGTTGACTATGGTAATAATATCTACTTCGGAAATAACTGTGAAGTAAATATGAATTGTACCTTTCTTGATGACAATATAATTCGTATCGGTGATAATGCCTTAATTGCACCGAATGTACAGATTTATACGGCATTTCATCCGACAAATGCCATAGATCGCTTCGGGATACCTAAAGAAGACGGATCATTTGAATTTTGTAAAACACAAACAGCACCAGTTATCATTGGAAATAATGTATGGATTGGTGGCGGAGCTATTATTTTACCGGGCGTTACCATCGGGAATAATGTTGTGATTGGAGCCGGCAGTGTTGTAACAAAAAATATTCCCGACAATGTGATTGCTGTAGGCAGTCCTTGCAGAGTGGTCTGTAGGAATCAGTAACAAACATGTTTTATCCAGATAAATATACAAGTGGGAGATATTATGCCTGAAATACAGAAGAAAATTGAATTACTACAGAAAATTGCACATCGATTTAATGAGGCAAATATAGAGTGGGCTTTAGGCGCATCTATGCTGCTGTACTTTAAAGGGATTCTTTCAGAATTTCATGATATTGATTTAATGATCTCTGTTCATGATGCTGAACAGGTCCGGACGATTTTATCAGAAATGGGAGAACTTCACGCACCGATTTGATTTCCGGTATTATTGCAGTTATATCGGTATTGGTAGGAACTTATATGACGTCAAGTGGAATCAAAAACTGTAAATAAAAGATTTTAGGGTTAGGAGGGATTAATAGAACTATGAGCAAAAGATTGCTGGTAGAGCAGAAGCATACAAAAGCGGGAATAGAGTTTATCAAAGAAGGTCTGGAAGAGTTTGGCATAGAGAAAAAGCAGACCATAAAGACAATGCTTTTAGTAGAGGAAGTATTGGTGAAATTAAGGGAGCATGCCAAAGACCCTGATGAAAATATCTGCATTATTTTGAATAAAAGGTTTGGCAGGGTATATGTGAATCTGTCACTCCGTGGTGAGAAATTCCAGTTTATTTATGGTCATACCATAGAAGAAGTACTGGACCAGGAAAATGATGATCTTCAGAGCGTACAGGAAAAAGAAGAAAAAATAATCCGGGATGTCCTTCTCAAGGCGAATGAAGAAAGACTGAGCTATAAAAACAAGAACAACATGAACCTGGTAGAAATTACAGTACAGAAAAATCCCCATGCCATGGTATTACATACAATGCTGGCTTTAATAGCTGCAATCGTAATAGGTGTATTGATGAAAGTGTTTGTACCTTCAGGCGTGAACGAAGCACTGAACAATACTATTTTTACATCTATCAGCACAATGTTCCTGAATGCTTTGAAGATGATTGTAGGCCCGGTAGTATTTTTCTCCATAGCATGCTGCATTTCCCAATTTGGAGATCTGAAAGAAGCCGGACGTATTGGTGGAAAAGTCATGGGCTTTTACCTGCTTACCACGGTTCTGGCAATTCTTACGGCAACAGGTGTGTTTGAATTATTGAAGCCAGGTAATCCAGAGCTTGCGGCAAAACTGGCTGGAGATGCAGCTGCGGTGTCGGTTTCGGATGTAAGTATTTCAATCAAGGATACAATTGTAGGAATCATTCCGGCAAACTTTGTAAAACCGTTTTTAGATTCCAACATGATGCAGCTCATCTTTTTGGCAGTTCTGATTGGAATTGCATTAGAGAAGATCGGGGAGCATTCCAGATTATTAAAGGATATATTCGAAGCATGCAATGACCTGTTCCTGAAGATTACAGTGATGCTGGTACGCTTCATACCTGTTGCAACCTTTTGCTCCATTGTATCGGTTGTATTAAAGACAGGACCGGATGTGCTGTTGTCCATGCTGGCCATGCTGGGAACTTTTGCAGTAGGAATCGTGGCGATGATCACTGTATATTGTATATTACTTGGAGTAATCGGCCGTTTGAATCCGATTCCCTTTTTGAAAAAATACAGTCCCACAATGCTTCAGGTGTTCGGCATGGCTTCCAGTAATGCGGCGATCATTGTGAACATGGATGCCTGCGAGAATAAACTTGGTATATCAAAGAAAATCTATTCCCTGTCTATTCCCCTGGGGGCAACGGTAAATATGGACGGAACCTGTATATATCTGGTGATATTTGGCATGGCACTGGCAAGAGTTTTCGGTGTTGATATCAACGGTGGAATGATGCTGTCTATGTTTTTCTCCGTGTTTGTTCTTTCTGTAGGTGCGCCAGGAGTTCCAGGAGCGGGGCTTGTATGCCTGTCTGTACTTCTGACACAGTTGAATGTTCCGCTTGCAGGAATCGGACTGGTCATGGGACTGGACTCTCTGCTTGGAATGATGCGTGCAATGAGCAACAGCCTGGGCGATGTGACAGCATCCCTAATTGTTGCAAAATCAGAAAAGAAGCTTGATATGGAAAAATATATGAGTTAGATTGAAGAAACTATAAAAAATAGGTATTAAGCTTTCGTATAGAAGCTACATGCAAATCCATGGTTTATGTCAGGTACATGCACTTGCTTATAATATATTTAATTAGTTTAGATGATTGGCGTTATCTGCAAATATGAGAAAACAACGCATAGAATTTCTCCAATTTTTAAATTTTCGACGACGGTCAGGACGGTGATTTATACTACAAATACCATTGAATCCCTGAATTCTACCTACCGGAAACTGAATCGCCAGAGAAGCGTATTTCCAAGCGATACAGCTCTATTAAAGGCACTGTATCTTGCCACATTTGAAGTTACCAAGAGATGGACCAGTACGATCCGGAACTGGGCACAGGTGTATGGTGAACTGAGTATTATGTACGAAGGGCGCTTTCCAGAGTAACGAATAAACAGGCGAATAAGACGGGCGGAAAACCGTCTGCTCTCACAAAGTTCTTCCTCAGCTTAGCATCCCATTTCCTTCGTATGCCACGCCCCCACGCAGTGAATAGCCCCTCACGTCCCCTTTTCCGACGCGGAGACGTAAAGTGGTGTCATGAGCAGGAGTTAAGGTGTAGGTGACATTCTTCCCCTTCCATTTAAGATCCACGCGGATGTTTCCGCGGGCAATGAACCCCGTGGCTTCCCCATTTCTCCAGGAGGGTGGGAGCGCAGGGAGAAGGACAAGCTCCTCTCCCTGGCTTTGAACCAGGATCTCGGCAACCGCAGCACTGTAACCTAAATTTCCATCAATCTGGAACGGTGGGTGGGCACAAAATAAATTGGGATAGATACCACCTCTTCGTATTCCCATTTCTTCCATTGGATCTACTACATAAAACAGGTTTTTCATAATTTTCTCCACATGAGCGCCATCTTCCATACGGGCCCACATCAGAACCTTCCAAGCCAGACTCCATCCGGTTCCCTCATCCCCCCGAAGTTCAAGACTCTTTCTCACTGCTTTATATAATTCTGGTGTCTGTGGAGTAATGCCGCAGCCAGGATGAAGCTCATAAAGATGAGAAACATGGCGATGATGCACATCCTGTTCTGGAAATTCCTGGTTCCATTCCAGAATCTGTCCCTTGCTTCCAATAGCAGTAGGTACCATGCGCTCCAGCGCTTCCAGTACATCACACATTATCTGATTCTGCAAGCCAAGCACTTCACAGCCCTTCACATAATCTCGAAACAGATTTCTTGCAATGGCCAGGGTGTTTTCACTGTATTCTGCTACGGAACAATCCTCATAAAATAGATTTTCCGGTGAGGTGGCGGGACAGATGGCAAGTCCCTGATCTGTTTCCTGAAGCTGAGCCAGACAGAACCGCACATTTTCCTCAAGTATAGGCATGATTTCCTTCAAATACTCTTTATCTTCTGTAAATAAGTACTGGTCGAATAGATTTCGGCAGAGCCATGCCTCCCCAAAAGGCCAGAACGCCCACACCGCCTTTCCTGTTGCAGGAGAAGTTTTACCCCAGATATCCGTGTTGTGAAAACAGGCAGTTCCTTCACAGTTAAGCAGTTCTCTGGCGGTTTTCTGTCCATTTTTAACCAGCGCTTTGCAAAGATTTACCAGTGGTTCCTGCATTTTGGCAAGATTCAGGGGTCCTGTCATCCAGTAATTCATTTCGGTATTGATATTTACGGTGAAATCACTGAACCATGGTGGAATAATATCATTGCTCCAGATTCCCTGCAGATTGGCAGCCTGGGTCCCTGGTCTGGAAGATGAGATGAGCAAATATTTTCCGAAAGCAAACAGGATTGCATAAAGCTCCGGGTCAGATGCGCCCTCATGAAATGCGGCAAGACGCTCTCGCAGATCATACTGAGAAGTTTCAGCAGAAATCTTCTGTACATCATCCCACAGTCTCAATGAAGTTCTCCCATAAAAAGACCTGTATTCCTCTACGTGCTCGTTCAGCAGCTCTTCAAATGGTTTTGAAAGTTTTTCTAAATCGGCAGCCAGCATATGACGAATTTGGGCATCGGAATATTGCTCAGTATATGCTTTGTCAAATCCCCGGAAGCTGGTACGGATTGCCATACGGATTTCCACCCCAGTTACATGCTCCAATAGAATTCCATCAGCAGATCCAGTAGCTCTTCCACCTTCTGCAGTTACGCACCCTTCTCCTATAAAGTGTACACCCTGAAGCTCTGGTTCGTCCGGGAAAAGGAACTCTTCCGGTTTATTTTCCTTAATAACCTTCAGTCCGCTTCTTCCCGGACAGATTCCGGTAAGCGTGAAATGATTTTCCTTATAATCTTTCTCACGGATAAAGGTTCCGTCACAGTGGACCAAAATAGAAAATGGCCGGCTGCTATTAATCTGATACACAAGTCCCTGAGCCGGTGCGCTGATAAAGCAGGTACGTGTAAACTTAGCTCCATTTCTCACATAGCACTCAGACGCCACAGCCCTGTCTAAATCCAAATGTCTCTCATAATCTGTCACAGCTGTATCTGAATCTGGCGAAGCACCTGCAACTGTATCTCCATCAGCACCATAATTATCCTCCACAAAATCCAGAAGCAGATCTCCAAAGGGCAGATAAACCTGTACATCCTCAGCTTCTTCCAGCTTCTTTTCCATAACCTGTTTTGCTTCTTCATATTTCCCTGCTTTTGCAAGCTCCCTGGCCTGCTTCACTACTTCAGGGGAAAGTCCGGTCTGTCCGCTGTAAGGGGAGCCTGACCATAAGGTGTCTTCATTTAACTGTAACACCTCATGATCCAAAGCTCCGTGAATAACCGCTCCCATTCGTCCATTTCCCAGTGGAAATCCCTCCAGCCAGCATTTTGCCGGATTTTTAAAATACAATTCCATATATTTATTCCTTTCATTATGATTTGCCTACTGATGATACTTCTTTCCATATTCTGATGGCGAAATTCCCATGCATTTCTTAAACAGCCTGCTGAAATAAAGCTGATCGTCAATTCCTACCATGGAAGAAATCTCTTTCATGGACATGGTATTTTCCTTGATCAAGGTTGCGGCTTTGCGTATCCGCAGATTATTCAGATAGTTGGTAATGCTTGTGCCGACCTCAGATTTAAAAATCCTGCACAGATAACTGGAGCTTAAATTTACGTTTGCAGAAATAGAAGACAAGGTCAGCCTGTACATGTAATTTTTCTCCATATACTCCAGAGTTTTTGCAACATCAGTTTTATAGTGTCCCTCATTAGAGGAAAATTCCCGGAACACACTTCGCGCTTCCTCGTAATTTTTCAGCATCTCCTGATAGGGCATATCCGGTGCAAAGGACTGGTACATGGTAAAACGATTGTATAGCTTTTTTACCAACTGTTCCACCTTAATTTCACTGCCGGACAGCTCCGTTTGGGAAAAAATAACCAGTGCGCTATAATCGTTCAGAACCAGAATATAGGGCTGCAACACTCCCTGAACCGCATCCAGGATCATATCCCGCAGAAGACTCCCGGAGATGGAAAATGCTTCATTAGATAAAAACTTCTCAAAGGTTACATAGCAGACGGCACAGGAGTCTTCCATAAATGCAAGTCTGGTTTTAGCATGCTGTCCCATAAAATCTGAAAGCTTTACATCCTTCTGGAAAAATTCCAGCAGCAGCTTTGATATATTCTCTTCCTGATCCTTTTTTTCAGTTTCCCAATGCCTGGGCGCTCTGTCCTTTAATTTTTCTACCGTTTTATTCAGACAGGCAAGAAGGGTATCTGGCTGGATCTTAATTTTCAGCAGATAATCTGCCGCACCAAGCAGCAGTGCACTTCGCACAGAATCAAAATCCTCGTAATTGCTAAGCACCAGAATTTCTCCCGGACAATTCTTTTCCTTTAAAGTCCGAATCAGCTCCAGCCCGTCCATCTCAGGCATTTTCAGGTCTGTGATGATCACATCCGGATGATGCTGTTCGATCAAAGGCAGTGCTTCAAGTCCATTTGATGCCGTTCCGCAAATAGAAAAGCCATGCTCCTCCCAGGGCAGGATGGAACGAAGTGCAATTTTTACAATGGGCTCATCATCCACAATCAGTATACTGTACATGTATCGTCCTTTCTGACTAGAGTGTGTTTGAAAAAGGCTTTCTGCAAGATGTGCGTCACAATTTGTGGGAGATTGCGGGAATGATTTTTCAAACAGGCTCCAGTTGTGTATTTTATGAAAGCGTATCCGCATAAAGCTCCGGCAGGGTCAGGGTACAAGTAGTTCCGTGCCCAGGCTGGCTGTTAATTTTCAGCCCGTATTTTCGTCCGAAATTCAGCTGGATCCGGTCATTTACATTGGCGACGCCAATCCTTTTCCGCTCCGGGTGAGGCGCCAGGGCGTCATCTGTCACCTCAAAGCCTTTGCCGTCATCAGACAGTTCGATCATTACATCCTCATTTTCCCGCCAGCAGGTAATCTGAATCTTCATCACCGTGCCATTATCTGACGAACCGTGCATTACCGAGTTTTCTGCCAGGGGCTGCAGAATCAGCTTTGGAACCAGGCAGGAGAGCTGCTCATCCTCCTCCACATGGAAAGAATATTCAAAGCTTCCTGCATACCGGATCCTAAGAATGGAAAAATAATTTTCCAGATTTTCCAGTTCCTCCTGAATCGTAATATATTCATTCTTATTGGTAAGGGTATTCTGTAAAAGACTGCTTAGCGCCTGGATTCCGTCGCTTACAATCTGATCCTTATGCATGGCAGCCACAAACCGAAGACTGTTCAGAGTATTGAAAAGGAAATGAGGATTTAGCTGATACTGAAGCATCTGCAGCTCCAGCTCTCTTTTTTTCTTTTCCTGGGACTTCTGCTGATCCATCAGATGTTCGATGGTATCTGCCATATGATCCATGCTGCCGGAAAGCCGGGAGAGTTCATCCTTATGCTTGTCCTGAATACGCACAGATAATTTTCCTTCGGAAACCTCACAGCAGAATTCCAGCATTCTTTTAATAGGAGACATAATTCCCTGATATACCATGGCTACAATTACGATGCACAGTAAAACCAGAAATACTACCACCACAAGAATATGTTTCAGCATGGCATAAACCTCTGAATTGATATAATGGTAAGGCATGGTATATACAAACAGCTGATTCAGATTTTTATTAAAAATATAGGTTACCAGCTGATCCTCCCCATCCTCCTGGATGCTAAAGGAACTTGTTTTCTTTGGAAGCTTTTCCTGGATTTTTTTCAGAAGCTCATCGCCAGTTTTCTCCCCCAGGGCTATACTTCGGTTCCAGGAAGAGAGCACCGTTCCATCCAGATTCATATACATAATATTGGAAGAATCTGACAGTCCCACAGGCTCCAGTACTGTCTTGGAAAAGATTTTTTCTTCAATAGAAATCAGAGTGTATCCAATTACCCGGCTTTTGGAATAATGCTCGTAAATCCTTCTTCCAAGAACCAGAATATTTCTGTCACGGTAAGTATGTACATAAGCCCACACATCCTGGTCCTGCTCTTCAAGCTGCGACAGGATCCGGTCCACATCTTCCTGATAGAACCCGTCATAGCCCAGATCATAAAAAATATTTCCATCGGTATCATAGACAGTAATATTTTTTGCCTGGGCAGGATAGATGATTTTATTGCGGATCATGTTTTGAATCTCAAGCATCGCCTGATTCTTCTCCATATCTGTCATGTCTTTTTTTAGAAGACCTTTTTTAATCTCTTCACTAATACAGATGGAACCACACAGATACTGGTATTTCTCAATCTCACTTACCATATTCAGATTGATCATGGACAGGGTCTGGGAAATAGATGCAGAAAGCTTCTCCTGAAGTGCCGCGGAAAATATATGAAAAGAATAGCCGCTGATTCCTACCAATGGTATAATAGAAATCATCAGAAGGGCAATTACAAGTCTTGTTTTGATGCTGAATTTACGAAATCCCTGAAAATGATATTTTTTTTCCATGGAGGCTCCTCCTGTTACTGGCCATGACGGGTATCTGTCAAAATATTATTATTTTCATTCATTATACAGGAAAAAAACAGAATAATCTATGTAAAAGCAAAAGATGAAAAAATAATACATATATGCCGCAAGAAAATCCATATCAGATATTATTTACAAGAAAATGCTCCATAACGAGAATCGTTTTATTAATTTACGACAAAAGATTTTCGCAATATAATAGCATCATCAGGCAAACGTAATAAAACAGCCAACCAGAAGGAGGAAACACCATATGAAAAAAAGATTTGCAGCATCCGCAATGATTCTTGCCATGAGCGCAGCTACTGTACTTTCTCCGCTCACAACATTTGCGGAAGCAGAAGAACAGGAACTGAACATTGCCATTTTCCAGGGTGGATACGGAGATGCTTACTGGAATCAGATGGTAGAGCTTTTTGAAGCAAGCCATGAGGGCGTGAAGGTAAATATGACGATCAGCCCGACTATTGGTGATATTATCCGTCCACAGATTGTAGCCGGAAATGCACCGGATTTTATCTGCCTCAACGATGGTGGTGAGGACGGCGTAATCCTTTCCCTGATCAAAGAGCATGCGCTTTTAAACCTGGACGATGTATTTGACGGAGAAAACTATGCTGGAACCGGTACTCTTCGCGATGACATTACAGACGGAATTCTTTCCAGTACAAAGTGTGCACCATACGGAGACGATGAAATTTATCTGGCACCATTTAACAGTGGTCCGCAGGGTCTGATCTACAACAAGACCTTTTTCGATGAGAACAATCTGGAAGTTCCAAAAACATGGGACGAGTTTTTCACACTTGGCGATACCTTAAAGGATATTGACGGACGTGCGCTTTTCACCTATCAGGGAATTTATCCGGGATACATGGAAGAAATGCTCTGGCCGGCAATTGCAAATGAGTGCGGTGAGGAAGCTCTTACCAAGATTGCCAATTATGAGGAAGGTTCCTTCAACAACGAAGGTGTGTTAAAGGCTCTTACCCATATCAAAGAAATTGCAGAGAAAGGTTATCTGTTAGAGGGTACTGTAGGTATGAACCATACAGAGTCCCAGACAGAGATGATGCTTGGAAAAGCTGCATTTATCACGAACGGAACCTGGATGGAAAATGAGATGCAGGATGCTCCAAGAGAAGAAGGCTTTGAGTTTGCAATGGCCCCGATCCCAACTGAGAACGCAGATGATGTGCATTATGTATTCGACAGCTGTGAGCAGTTCTCCATTCCGGCTGCTGCAAAGAATCCGGAGCTTGCAAAAGAATTCCTTCGTTTCCTGTACAGCGATGAATCCGTATCTGCATTTGCAGAGGCTTCCGGTGCCCTCTATGCTACCAAGAGTGCCCGTGAAGTAGCAAAAGATAAGCTGTCTACTGCAATCTATAATATGTACGGAATCTACGAAGAGGCAAATGCTTCTTCCCTGATCATGAGCTTTGCAGCAGTTCCGGCTGACTGCAAGATCAACCCGAAAGATGAGATCTTCAATCCGATCACTTCTGTTATGAACGATGAAATGACAGTAGAAGAGTGGGCACAGAACGTGGAAGCTGCTTTCGCACAGGTTCGTGCTGATATGGAAGCTGCCAACTAAACTTCATATGCCAGCCGGATAAAAACGGTAAAGCATGGAAAGGCTGCTGCACAGTGTATGCGGCAGCCTTTTGTAACCCTGAACAGATAGATTGCCAATCGGTGATGTCATCCACATTTTTCAATATTTAAATTTAAAGAGGTGAGCAAGCGTGGTAAAAAAGCCCAGATTATTTATAGCCCTGTGTACGCTTCCTGCATTGATCTTAACCATTGTTTTTATGATTGTCCCTATGGTAAATGCCATTTATCTGTCTTTTACCAGTTCCACTGCACTTAGCGTAGGCTTTAACAGCAAATTTGTATTTTTGGATAATTACAGGTATATGTTCCAGGATAAGGATTTTCTTCAGGCACTGTTTAATACTCTTAAGCTGATGCTGGTAATCCCGGCTGTGACCATATTTCTAAGTCTTGTATTTGCATTTATCCTTACTCAGGGACAGCTTAAGGAAAAGTCATTTTACCGGACCGTATTCTTTTTCCCAAGTATTGTTTCCATGACTGTAGTTGGTATTGTGTGGTCCTTTGTGTTTAATCCCACAAGAGGAATTCTGAATCATATGCTGGATCTGTTCCATCTTTCCACCTGGAAACACGCATGGCTTGGAGAGGGAAAAACGGCTCTCTGGTGTATCGGTGCAGCATTGGTTTGGCAGGCCATTGGTTATTACATGGTCATGCATGTGGCTTCCATTGATGGGATTTCCCAGGAGGTTTATGAAGCTGCTTCCATTGACGGTGCAACAGGAGTGCAGAAGTTCTTTAAGATCACCATTCCGTTGCTTCGCAGATCAATTGGAACGACCTATATACTTTCCCTGTCTGGTACTATCAACTTAAGTTTTACCCTGTCCAATGTTATGACAGGTGGTGGACCTAACGGCGCATCCAGTGTCCTGTTGCAGTATATGTACACCCAGGGTATGAGAAATGCCAACTTTGGATATGCCATGGCAATCGCCATGTTTACCCTTGGCCTTGCAATCGTCCTTGCAATGATTTCTAAAAAAATATCATCTGAAAAAGAATAGGAGGGAGACTGATGAAAACTGTAAGAACCTGGTGTATCAGAATCCTGATGATTCTGTTTACCGTTATCTTTTTGTATCCGCTTTTCTGGAACCTGATGTCTGCGTTTAAGACAAATGCAGAATATCTGACAGATCCTTATGCATTGCCCGCAGCTTTGAATCTGGATAATTTTGTGGCAGCATGGCAGAAAGCAAATATTGCCGCTTATTTTGGAAATTCCATATTTGTGACAGTGCTTTCCACTGTATTGCTTCTGCTTTTGGTCATTCCCATCTCTTATGTACTGGCAAGATACCGTTTTGTGGGCAGCAGGCTGATTTCTACGGTCTACATGGCTTGTATTTTTCTGCAGGCTACTTACATTATGATTCCTTTGTTTCTGGAATTACAGGCTGTGAACGGATTAAATAACCTGCCGGTATTATGTCTTGTTTATGCAGTTATGCAGTTTCCTTTCTGTATTTTTACCTTACAGGGATTTATGTCTGCGGTACCAAGGGATTATGAGGAGTCTGCAAGAATTGACGGTGCTACTAATATCCAGCTGTTGTTAAGAGTTATGGTGCCTCTTGCAAAACCCGGGATTGCGACCATTACGATGTTAAGTGCCATGGGCTTCTGGAATGAATATCCACTGGCACTTGTTCTTCTTACGGAAGATGCAAAGAAAACCCTTCCCATCGGTATGGCAAACTTGTTTGAGGTGCAGAAATATGCTACAGACTGGGGTGCCCTGTTTGCCGGACTTGTAATCGTTATGATCCCAACAATTATTATCTATCTCATTGGACAGAGATATCTGCTTCAGGGAATCGGTGCAGGCGGGTTGAAGGGATGAAAAAAGGAGAAATCATATGCCAACTGATCAGGAATTAATAAAAATAGTTCCCTCCTGCCGCCAGATTGCCTATCAGGCAACAGAGTTTTATGCGTTTTTTCATTTTGGAATGAATACGTATACCAATCGGGAATGGGGAGATGGAACGGAAAATCCACAAATTTTTAATCCTACAGAGTTTGACGCAGACCAGTGGGTGACTGCAGCACAAAATGCCGGCATGAAAGGCGTAATCCTTACCTGTAAGCACCATGACGGCTTCTGCCTGTGGCCTACCAGATATACCAGTCACAGCGTTGCAGCAAGCCCGTGGAAAAATGGCAGGGGAGATGTGGTCCGGGAAGTGTCCGAAGCATGCCGCCGCCATGGACTGAAATTTGGAATTTATCTTTCTCCATGGGATCGAAACCAGCCCTGCTATGGAACGGGAAAAGAGTATGACGATTACTACCTGTCCCAGCTTACAGAGCTTCTTACCAGATACGGGGAAATCTTCAGTGTCTGGCTGGATGGTGCCTGTGGGGAAGGACCTAATGGGAAAAAACAGGTCTATGACTGGAATCGCTATTACGAATGTGTTCGAAAATATCAGCCAGACGCATGTATCTGTGTGTGCGGGCCAGATATCCGATGGTGTGGAAATGAAGCTGGCGATGTAAGAAAATCTGAGTGGAGTGTTGTTCCTGCGCGTACAGCACTTGCAGAGAGTGTACAGGAAAGAAGCCAGCAGACCGATGATGAGGAATTCAGAATGCGCCGGATTACCAGTGATATGGAAGATCTTGGAAGCAGAAAAGCGCTTGAAGGTGAAACGGATCTGATCTGGTATCCGGCAGAAGTAAATACTTCTATAAGACCTGGATGGTTTTATCATCCAGAAGAAGATGATCAGGTGAAAAGTCTGGAAGAGCTGGTTCATATCTATATTGGGGCTGTTGGAGGAAATGCAACCTTTTTGTTAAACATTCCACCTATGCCAAACGGACTTCTTCATAAAAATGATGTTAAACGTCTGGAAGAATTTGGAAGTTGGAAAAAGAAATCTTTTGCTCATAATTTAATGAGTACAGCACATGTTTTTTCGGAAAATGAAGATCCGGCGCATCCGGCTTCCAATTTGACAAAGGATACTTTAGAAGCATGGTATCAGCCTGAAAGCAGTGAGCTGCCAGTAGAGATAACGATTTGCCTGGACGACTCATACAATTTGGGGTATCTGGTATTAAAAGAGGCTGTCTGCTATAGCCAGAGAGTGGAAAAATATGAGGTATTTGTTAAAGAAGGGGAAATATGGAACAGTATTTACACAGGAACGGTAATTGGCTATCAGAAGATCATTCCTGTTAAGGGGAAAAAAGCCAGGGAAATGAAAATTGTTTTACATGATTTCCGTGTACTTCCGCTTCTAACGTTTATTGGGATTTATCCGGAAAATACCTGAGCAGTTAAGTATTGTTTTATATTATTTCATAAATTAAATAAATAATTATTTATAAAAATACCCTTTAGGAGTAGAAATCATCCTAAAGGGTATTTTCCTCTTAA